>CAZFPU010000125.1:0-6517 GCA_964521145.1 uncultured Methanosarcinales archaeon
CACTTGTTTTGCAACTATGAGCGCATGCTCGCACTGATAGCTGCAGACAAAAAAGATATCAGCCGAGGGATGTGCTCAGAAAAATTGTTTAGTTTCCAGTCAACATTTTTGTTTTGCTGCAGCGCAAGCATTGGGTAGAGCGTCTCATCTGAATAGTGGTTTCCAAGGCAAGCCACTTGCGTTTTGAACGCTGGCCTATCATGCACGTTTTGCAAGAACTGCGAGCAGCAGCGAGGATAGCCAAGCAGTGCAGAGATCTCAAAGAAGATGTCTTGCGGGTTTTTTTCTGGGTGAGGAATCTGAAGTTGATGATGATAATCAAACTCTTTTAAGGACTGTGCTGTTTCTTTAACTGAAGAGACATAGAGGGAATATCTCGAATCAGACTTGATATTTGTCTTTGTTTTTTCCACACCAACAGGACTATAGTTATACGCAAAATCAGAGCTGATCGCATGAAAGCCTTCGTATTCAAAAAACCATTTGTGCTCTTCTAGTTCCGCATGCGTTACATAGAATATGGCTGCCTGCTTAAAGCCTCCCTGCAATCCAGCCCATTCATGAAGATACGAACCCATTTTCCCTTTGATCTTTTTGTGCGTATCGCTGCCCGATAAAATGGGGTTTGAAAGTGCTTGCTCTGCACTCATGATATCACCAGCAGTTTGGTTCGCTCGCGAATCATCTTCGAATCATGTGAGGATATTGGCTTTAGTTCAGAATCTCCAAATTGGAGAAGATAATCCTTCCACACGCCATCGCAGATAGAATTCATGCTGCAGCTGCTGCATTGACTGGGTTTTGCCTTTGACGCATTATAATAATCCTTGTTCTCATCTGGTTTTCTAAAATCAGAGAGGTAAGGGATATATTTGGATGCGATGCATGCAGGGATATTTTCTATGTAGAGTCCTTCATAACCGATCTTTTTTGCTTCAATAAAAGCCTCATCGATTGTTGGCATGATCTGAGTATATGAGAGCGCAATTGCTGATTTCCCATTAACCATGCTTGAGCCGATTGGATTTAGGAACGAAAGTTGGATAGCATCAACACCTAATTCTGCAAGGAAAGGTATCGTTTTTGGCAAATAGCGATAGTTAAGCTTGTGCATGGCAGTATTGACGCGCACTTGCTTTCCTCGTCTTTTGACGTTTTTTATGCCTTCAACGGCTAATCTGAACGATCCCTTCTTTTTCACGATAGCATCATACATTGCCTCATCAGAGCAAGGAAATGAGATCAAGAATGTGTCAACACCGGCATGAATGAGCTTGTCTGCGTTTGCCTGCAAATGCAGCATGACCCCATTGGTTGTAAGGAATATCTGCTTGTAGCCGCATTCCTCTTTGGCATATTTAAGGAGGGGGATCAATTGAGGATAGATAGTTGGTTCGCCTCCTGTTATTATGAGGTTCTCAAATTTCTCTTTTTTCTCCTTAAGTCCTTTTATAAGCTTCTCGTAGGGAAAATCAGACAAAAGCCGTGTTTCTATAGGGTCTGCGCAAAAGCAGCAGTTAAGATTGCAGAGATTGTTGATTTTAAGGATATAATTGCCGCCCATGTTGAACCTAGAATACCCTTTTCTTTATTTAAAGGTTCGGGGTTTTGAAAAGTAGTTTTGGGTGAAAGCGTATATGCAAGCGACTAGACTCCTCATCACCCATCCGCGTGCATGCTAGCGGCTCGCTGGGTCACCCTTGCCCTACCTAGCACCAACATCAGCTATTGACTGTTGTGTTTCCAGTGATATTTTTAAAACTGCCAACTCAAGAAATAATCATATCCACCGCAGCCTTCACAGTCCTCTTAAATTCATCAAATGATTTCATCCTTGCGACGTATCTTGCCATGAATTGGGGCCTGAAATAGAATTGATAATAGGCTTTCTTGATCCATTTCTCGATCTCTTCTTCGCTTAGAGTGCAATTATAGAGCGGCATGACTTTTCGCTTGCTCTCATCTTTTACGAATTCCCTCCAATAGTCATAGCCAAATTCCTTTTTCCAGCTCTCGTAGATGTCTGTTCCCGGAAGTATACTAAACCTTGAAAATTGGGCATAGGTGAGTGGTAATGATGTTGCTAGCTTTATGGTATCTTTGATTGTCTCTTGCGTTTCCCCAGGAGATCCTATCATGAAATAGCCAAACCTATCGATATTGTATTTTTTGGTAAGGTGCACTGCATTTCGTATTTGCACTAAGGTTGTATTTTTATTGAGATTTTTTAGTATCTGCTCATTTCCTGATTCGATCCCAAAGTAGATTCGCTTGCAGTTTGCTTTTGAAAGCCATTGGCAAAGCTCCTCATCGATCCTATCGACTCTGCTGCGTATGCTCCAGTCAAATTTTAATCCAGAATCAATGATCTCCTTGCAAATTTCAATGACGCGCTGTTTATTGGTCGTAAAAAGAGGATCAAAAACTTCGAACTCCCTAATATCATACAAATGATAGCATTCAGTGAGCTCTTTCATGACATCCTGGGCGTTTCTTCCCCGAAAGTTGCCGCTTTTTTGCTCGCAAAAGCCGCATTGGTAAGGACATCCCCTGCTGGTCATGATGCCGCTAAAGTTCTTTTTTTGGGATATAAAAGAAGTGTAGAGGCTATTTGGCAGATATTTTCTGGCAGGATAGGGCAGTCCATTGAGCTCTTTTCTTGGAATACGAGGTGCAGTTAGGACTATTTTTTCCTTGTCGCGAAATCCAATACCGGAGATAGCGTGCAGGTCAGTGTGATTTTCCAATGCCGCAAGTAACTCGGGTAACGTATCCTCTGCCTCTCCAATAAGCGCTATATCGATCTCTTCATGGGCAAGCGACTCATGAGGGTACATGCTCAGGTGCTGCCCACCTACAATGACTTTTGCCTTTGTATTTTTCTTGATATGCCGAATCCACGATAAGTTTTCATGAAACATGTAGGTGGTGATTGTCATAAAGACGATATCAGCAGAAAAAGAATCGAGGCGCTCTATGATCTCCTGAGGGGATAATTTGAGCGCATTACCATCTATGAATTGTATTTCATGAGTGCCAATCGCATCAGCAATTCCAGCGACATACGCAAGGCTTAATGGCGGAAAAACGCCATAATTATCGGCTATTGCTTTGATATTTGGCTGGTTCTCAACGGCAGTAAATGATGGATAGATAAAAGAGAGTTTCATATAAGGTTCAGAGCAGTCATGTTAATAAAGTTTTTGGGCTTAGAGGTTTTACACATCAATTAGCCACCGTACCCGTATCTTGTACTGCCCAGTTACTTTATAATACGATATTTGTGTTTTATTTTAATCGGTGTGTAAAGCCGGACTTTGAGGCCCTCCATGAAATATTCTTGAGTATTTTTATTTTTTAGTCGAATGGTTTTAGTTTTCATCGATTTCCGCCATTGGTGCTTTACCCATCTGATGCCGACCTATCCATAAAAAAGATTCTCGTAGAGGCTGCGATTAAAAGTATTTTTTGTGGGTGAATTTCATGCTATGTTCTTCTATATACATCTGATGCCATATCTGAAAAGTCAGAAGAGCCCACAATTGTCGTGCGCAGTACAGCGGAGAATTATCATAGTGCCTGATGCATTTTTCAATATAGCGATGCTCAAAAATCCCTTGCTTTTGCATCTTCTTTTTGGATAAGAGCTCTTTGGAAATGGTCATGAGGTCCTTTTGGAACCAAGCCTGTATCGGAACAAAAAAATTGGCTTTTTTGCGATTTAGGATTTTTTTTGGCACCCTGTTTTTTAGGGCTTTTCTGAGAATGTATTTTTCCTTGAGTCCCTTTAACTTTAGATATGACGGCATGGATCGCGATAAATCAGTAATTGCGTTGTTTAGATAAGGAACACGGGCCTCGAGCGAGTGTGCCATAGTGCATTTGTCTGTTTTCATCAATATTTGATCGGTAAGTGTCAATTGTCTATCCATCATAAAGATTCTATCCAGGGGGGAACTGGTTTTAAAATTTTGAGCAGTCACCAAATAGGACTGAAGATCTGTAGAGATTTTTCCCTTAGCGTTAGTAAAAAGTGATTCCCGCTCCTGTTTATTGAATACGGACATTAGCTCCTCATAAGCACGATTAGGTTGCGAATTTGCCAAAAACCAGGATAGTCTTTTTTTCCCGGCGTCTCCAAGATCGGAAGAATACTTGAAAAAATAATTCAACAATGATGGAGGTGTGCCTTTTAACGTGTTTACAGAAGCATTTTGTAAAAATTGCGGCATACGCCCAAAATACTGATGCAATTTCATGAATTGGAACTGAGGATAGCCTGCAAACTGCTCATCGCCGCCATCTCCGGTCAGCACCACTGAGGCTTTTTTCTTTATTTCTTTTGATAGGCAGTACAAAGGGATGCAGGTTGCATCAGCAATTGGCTCATCAAGATGCCATATGATCTCTGGCCAGAACTGGTAGGAATCCTCTTTGATGATGACCTCATGATGATCGGTTCTGTAGTATTGGGCAGCATATTCTGCATAAGATAGTTCATCAAATGCAGGGATTCCAAAACCGGCAGAGAATGTGCTTGTTCTTTCTCTTGCTTCTTTTGGGATTAGGGCAAGTATTGAACTTGAATCTATGCCTCCTGAAATACAGACGCTTATGGGGACGTCACTGATTAGGCTTTCTTCAACTGATTTCTTCAATAGTTCAAGTGTTTTTTTTGCGAAACCATCTTCTGAACGCATAGATAAAAAATCTTGTTTTGGATGATATTGGGTCAACACCGATTTTTTTGCAGAATATAGCAAGTAATGTTGCGGCGGTAATTTGTAGATTCCTTTGAAGAAGGTTTCTTGTGCACTATTGCATCGGAATGCGAGATATAGATTGAGGGCTTGATGATTAAGTTCCCTTGTAATATCAGGATTTTGCAGAATTGATTTTATCTCTGAGGCAAAAATGATGTGCTTTCCAATGAAAGAGTAATACAAAGGCTTTATCCCATGTCGATCTCTAGCCAACAGCAAGGATTTTTTTTTTGAAACCCATAAGGCAAAAGCAAAAATGACATCGAAGAGCTCAACACATCTTGGACCATGCTCCTCATATGCATGCACGATGACCTCTGTGTCTGTTTCCGAATGAAATCGATGACCCTTTGATTGCAAATCCTTTCGGATTTCCTTGAAGTTATAGATCTCTCCATTATAGGCAACGCACATTGATGTATCCTCATTGTACATCGGCTGATTGCCTTTACTGCTCAAATCAATGATACTCAGTCTCTTTATCACAAGAGAGATGCTTTTCTCCTGATGGTAGCCAGTATGGTTTGGGCCACGATGGCCAATAGCCTGCGCCATTTTTCTTAGAAGATTTGCATCATCCCATGAAAACCCGCAAATTCCGCACATGCTACGCTGGGTATTAAGTTTGAATATAAAAGTGTCGACTCCGCAAAAAAAATGCATTCCAAAGGCAAAGCCACTGGAATTTTGTTTAATGATTCAACCGATTTTGCACATTAACTAGCCACCGTACCCAACATCTTATATTGCCCAGTTATTTATAATGCAGTATTTTGCGTTTTATTTTATTATGTGTAAAGCAGATTCAACCTGAAAATATATAAATAAATGAGGAAATGAGCACCTATGGTGGTATTGGTTAGCGGGGGGGCAGGTTTCATAGGCAGCCATGTCTGTGAAGCGCTGCTCAAAGAGGGTAAGCAGGTGATCTGCATAGATGACCTTAATGATTATTACGATCCAAGATACAAGCAAGAAAACATTGTAGCACTCAAGAGCAAGAATTTTGTGCACTATAAGGCAGATATTACCAATTTTTCGCAGATCCGATCAATTTTTCAAAAAAATAAAATCAGCAATGTTGTGCATTTGGCCGCGCGAGTAGGCATTCGTCATTCCTTGCAAAAACCGCAGCTCTACGAAAAGACCAATATCCTAGGCACTTTGCATCTGCTTCTTTTAGCAAAGAAGTATGCAACCAGGAATTTCATTTTTGGATCATCCTCTTCTGTCTATGGAAACAGCAAAGCCCCATTCAAAGAAGGCGCAAAAACTTCATTGCCCTTAAATCCATACGCAATGACCAAGCTTGCTGGAGAAATGCTTTGCTATTCATTCAGCTCCCGTTATGAAATGTCAACAACCTGCCTTCGGTTCTTCTCAGTCTATGGGCCACGAGGAAGGCCTGATATGGCGCCCTATATTTTTACGCAAAATAATATTCAAAGAAAAGAGATCATGTTATTTGGAGATGGAACCAATAGACGCGATTATACGCATGTTTTCGACATTACGCAAGGAATCCTAAAGGCGCTTGAGACCCGGGGGTCTTTTGAAACAATCAACTTGGGAAATTCAAAACCGATATCATTAAGCGAGTTGATAAAAAAAATAGAGGATTGCACCGGTAAAAAAACAATAATCAAGCAGCAAAATAGTCTGGAACACGAGGCAAAAATTACTTCGGCGCATATCTCAAAGGCAAAGAGACTGCTTAACTGGTAAAATACAATTAAATATGGATATTAAGATGA
>CAZFPU010000126.1:0-4571 GCA_964521145.1 uncultured Methanosarcinales archaeon
ACGCCACTGGTGTTTCACCGATGGTTTTTGACATGCTGACCTCGTGTTCCTGGGCATGCTAGAAATCGCACGCTATCCTTTCATTTATCCAAAACACAGGTATGGCGATTTCCATCATTTCACAAAAAAAAGAACTGCTCGGGACAGTCATCGAAATAAAACTTCCGCAGCAGCACTCTTCTCTTTTTTCTTCCTGTTTTGAGGAGCTTGAGCGCATAGAAAAGACCTATTCTCGGTTTCTTGACAATTCTGTTTTATCAAAACTAAACACCAAGCTCAATGAATGGCAGCCAATTTCTGATGAGCTAATCTATCTTATAGAAAGCGCGCTTGAATTCAACAGAAAGACCCAAGGGAATTTCGATGTAACCCTGAAATCAAAGCTCGATGAGCTAGGCTATGATAAGAACTATACATTTGAGAGAAAAGAAACAGTACAACAGAATGACAATGCAACCCTGAAATCCCCATTATTAAAAAACACTATCGAGAAAATAAAAAATAAAATCCAGGTACAAAAGCCTATAGAATTAGAGAGGAAAAACAGCAAACTGCTTCTAAGAAAAGAGATAGAGTTTGGAGGCTTTGGAAAGGGCTTTGCATTGGATAAAGTCGCTGATATTCTTGATAGTGAGGACATCGATCATTACTACATCAATGCCGGAGGCGACGTATTTGCTAAAAGAGGGCAAAATGAGGAGCCCTGGACAATTCTGTTAGAACATCCTGATGACACCAGCCGGGCAATTGGCACCATGGAGCTAGATGCACGGGCATTAGCATGTTCAGCTCCCAATAGAAGAAAATGGAAAGAATATCATCATCTGCTCAACGCGCAAAGTGGTATGCCTTCAATTGGGGTAAAAGCGATCTATCTTGTGGCTAAATTAGGGATACAAGCCGATGCGTACGCAACTGGTATTTTCACCGCAGGGTTTGAGCAGGGTATTGAATTATCCAAACAGCTGCCCGTTGAGATGCTTATGGTTTCAAGCGAGAATAAGATGTATCAGAGTCCTGGGTTTAAGGCTGAGTTGTATTATTGATTAGTGTTTCTTAGAGCAATTTATCATCCGAAGGGTTATCATAATCAAAAGCGAGTTATTTAGGCGCGGCCAATGTTGCCGCGCAATAATTGCGGCCCGCAGTGGGGCCGCCTAAATATCTTAGCTTTTTTCATGACTTAGCCTCTGATGCATTCAATACCCTCTTTTCTTCTGCAAATAATTAAATAATCAAGTTTTCTCCCCGCCTCATGTTTTTTGAATATCTCATTGTCGCATTAGTGGGCGTTGGCGCGGGCATCATAACCGGCCTCATTCCTGGCCTTCACATAAATCTTGTAAGCGTGATGGTTGTCAGCTTCTCTCCTAAACTCCTTGAATATGTTTCAGTTCCTTCGCTTGGCATTTTTGTTATAGCGATGTCAATTACGCACACGTTCCTCGATATTGTCCCTGCAATTTTTCTTGGAGCGCCAGAATCTGAGACAGTCATGGCCGTTCTTCCAGGGCATCAACTATTATTAGAAGGCAAGGGATATGAAGCGGTGAAATTAACTATTATAGGTGCGTTGATTAGCCTTATCATTGCCATAGCCTTGTTTCCGATCATGGTCTTTGGCATGCCTATAGTCTATGACCTGATTGCTTTTTGGGTCCCTTATCTTTTGATCATAGTCATGGTCATAATGGTCTGGATGGAGCCAAACTGGGAGAAACGAGCGTGGGCAACCTTGATATTTTTCCTTTCAGGTGTTTTGGGACTTATCGTGCTGACATATGCTCCTATTGAGCAGCCTTTGCTTCCCATGCTCTCTGGTTTATTTGGCATAAGCATGCTCACTGTCAGCATTTTTCAAAAAGTGAAAATTCCCAAGCAAAATATCAGCGATACGATACGAATTCCGGCCAAAGAGCAGATAAAAGCGATCAGCGCTGGCACGTTTTCAGGAACCTTTGTGAGTTTCATGCCTGGGCTTGGGCCAGCGCAGGCGGCAATAATTGGAAATGCGCTCATTGGCAAGATCAGCAACTATGGGTTTTTAATATTAGTTGGAAGCATTGGAACGGTAAATATGGTGGTGAGTTTAGTTAGCTGGTTTTCGATGGATAAGGCAAGAAATGGAGCGGTTGTTGCCTTGATGGAGTTATTTGAAAAGATAGACCTTTCCTTGTTTTTGCTCTTTACAGTTGTTGCGCTGCTTGCAGCCGGACTTGCCGCCTACCTTTCACTGTTCTTCGCCAAAGTATTCTGCAAGATGATAGAGAAAGTGAACTATCTGTGGCTTTGCAGTGCTGTGATCATTTTTGTGACATTCATGGTGTTCTTTTTTTCATCATGGCTTGGATTATTGGTATTGATCATTGGGACGGCAATTGGCATTATCCCTAATGTTGTTGATGTCAAGAGAAGCCATAGCATGGGGTGCCTGATTCTGCCGGTTATCTTGTTCTTGATGCTCTAACCCGGTTTACACACAGTCTTATCTTTTTTGAGCAAAAGTGTCCTCGCGTAGAAACAGTCACTCAAATAGAAATGAGAAATGGAGCAGTGGCAAGCTTATTTACTCTTTACTTGCTTTTGCATCTCAACTTTTTTCCAAAGAAAATATGCGGCGAACATCACCGCGAGGAAGATGAGGGGAAACAGGATAGCAAATAACTCGCCTCCTATGAAAGCAAAAGAGGCAGAAGCGCTGATGTAGTCAATTGCAAAGCCTGCAAAGGCCCATTCCTTTATGATCTTGAATTTTGTCTGGATGATAGCTATCGAACCCAAGATCTTGGCAACACCAAGTATGATCAGAAAATATGCAGGATAGCCAAGAAGCTTAAGCATATCAAGGCCCTGCTGATTGGGAAAGAGTTCTGCCACTCCAGAAGCGAAATTGGCTAGACAAAACAGCCCCGTTACGACCCAATAGACAATTTTCGTTGTTTTTGGCTTCATTATTGGTTCTCCTGGTGAGGGTATCTAAAAATGTTTCTAATTTACCAGTCACCACTATTACCTCCTTAACTATTCTTAAAGTCTTGAACTTAAGGACACGCTGAGCGTTTAGCATCATCAGATCGAGCAAGGTGACCGAGCGCAGCGAGGTTGCCTAAAGTGCCAGCTGATTCCATGAAAATCAGCGGATTTTCAGGGCGCCGAAACCAAAAAGGTTTCTAGCGTTTCAGCTGCTCCAAAACCTTTTTAAAAAGCCTCAAGTTCTCGTCTAGTATGGCAAAGGCTAAGCAGTACAAATCCACGGCGGATATTGAAATTTCTAAGGATCTTATGGGCCAGATCGTAGGTCAGGAGCATGCGGTCGATATCGTGAAGAAAGCCTCGCAACAGCGAAGAAACGTCCTTCTCATAGGGGAGCCAGGAACCGGAAAGAGTATGCTTGGCCTTGCTTTAGCGCAGCAGCTTCCCATGGAAAAATTAGTGGATACGCTTGCCTTTCCAAACCCTAATGATGAGAACATGCCACTCATACGGACCGTTCCTGCAGGCCAAGGGAGGGATCTTGTCGCAAAGGCAAGGATTCAGGGCATGAACATGTTCAAAAATCAAAATATCATCTTTTTCATCCTTGTATTGGTCTCGATCGTGGCTCCCTGGTGGGCAAAATCATACTACACAAAAACTTCAGGACCTACTGTTGGAGCAATCATCTTCTCAGCAATGATCCTTGTCTCTGCGATTGCTGTTGTAGGCATCATGATAGCCCTAAACTTCGGAAGAAGGATGGAAGGACGGGCAAAAATTCCCAAAGTCATCGTTGATAATTTTGGGAGGAAGCAAGGGCCATTCCATGACGCGACCGGAGCGCATGCGGGCGCACTGCTAGGAGATGTACTGCACGATCCATTCCAAAGTGGCGGATTAGGAACACCAGCACATGAGCGTGTTGTTGCGGGTATGATCCACAAATCACATATGGGTGTTTTATTCATAGATGAGATAGCTACTTTACATCCTGCTACACAACAAGAATTATTATCAGCAATGCAGGAAAGAAAATTCGCAATAACTGGCCAAAGCGAGCGAAGCGCCGGGGCCATGGTGAGAACCGAGCCGGTTCCCTGTGATTTTGTACTGGTTGCAGCGGGAAACATGGAAACAGTGCAGCATATGCACCCCGCCCTTAGGAGCAGGATCAAAGGATATGGCTACGAAGTCTACATGAAAGATACTTTTCCTGATACTGAAGAGAATCGCTACAAGATAGCGCAGTTTGTGGCACAAGAAGTGAAAAAGGATACCAAGATAGCGCATTTTAACAAGGATGCGGTCGAAGAAATAGTTGAGGAAGCAAGACGACGGGCAAACAGAAAAGGTCATTTGACCCTGCGACTTAGGGAACTTGGAGGCTTGGTTCGCGCAGCAGGCGACGTTGCAAATGAGGAAAAAGCAAAACTAGTGACAGCTCAGCATGTTCACAACGCAAAGAATGTAGCAAGGACCCTTGAGCAGCAGATCGCAGATAAATACATAGAACAAAAGAAGGAGTACGCGATCATCGTGACCGAAGGAGTTCGTGTTGGCAGGGTCAATGGCCTTGCGGTGCTTGGCGGCACGCC
>CAZFPU010000126.1:4671-6486 GCA_964521145.1 uncultured Methanosarcinales archaeon
CCGAAGGAGTTCGTGTTGGCAGGGTCAATGGCCTTGCGGTGCTTGGCGGCACGCCTCCCTTTTCTGGAATAATCCTACCCATAGAAGCGCAGGTAATCCCTGGTGGCAAATCGCCTGAGATAATTGCTACTGGAAAATTAGGTGAAATTGCAAAAGAAGCGGTTAAAAACGTCTCTGCGATATTCAGGAAATATTTTGGAGAAGATATCCGTGAAAAATACGATGTGCACGTTCAGTTCCTGCAAACCTACGAGGGTGTTGAGGGAGATAGTGCATCGATTGCAGTCGCAACGGCAATAATTTCATCATTCAATAATGTTCCAGTTCGACAGGATCTTGCAATGACCGGGTCACTATCGATTCGAGGAGAAGTGCTCCCTGTTGGTGGAGTCACGGCTAAAGTGGAAGCGGCAATAGAAGCCGGTATGAAACAAGTCATCGTTCCGGCATCGAATGTGAAAGATATCGTCATATCTGATGAAAATCTCAAGAAAATAAAGATAACTGCGGTAAATACCCTTGGCGAGGTTCTTGAGAATGCTTTAGAGTGGAAGGGCAAAGAGAAGATTTTGCAGATGATCAAGAAAGTATAATCACTCAGTTCGTTATTGGTCTTACTATGCTCGACCGTAAGCCCGCTAATATACATTTTGAGTGCTGCCTCATAAAACAATAAGCTTTATGAATCCCTAAACAAGAACATTCTAATGGCGGGCATTCAATCATTATTTATTGGTTTCATCGATATCATATTGCATCTGGACACCCATTTGCAGTCGCTGATCGAAACGTATAGTATCTGGGTCTACGTTATCCTCTTCTTGATAATTTTTGCCGAGACTGGGCTTATCATCCTGCCGTTTTTGCCTGGCGATTCGCTGCTTTTTACCGCTGGCGCGTTTGCTGCCATAGGTTCGCTCGATCTTGCGCTTTTGTTTCTTGTTATAGCGGTTGCCGCTGTCCTTGGAGATTTTGTGAACTATACGATCGGATATCACATCGGTCCAAAAGTATTCACAAAAGAGAAATCGCTGCTATTCAACAAGAACTATCTTGTGCGTGCTGAGGACTTCTATGAGAAACATGGATCGAAGACCATAATCATAGCCCGCTTTCTTCCCATCATCAGGACTTTTGCGCCATTTGTTGCTGGCATTGGCAAGATGAAATGGATGAAATTCGTCTTTTATAACATCTTGGGGGCGATCCTTTGGTGCTTTATCTTCATTTTGGGAGGGTATTTCTTTGGAAACATCCAGATGGTCAGAGATCATTTTACTGCGGTCATTATGGGGATCATTGTTATTTCATTTATTCCGATAGCAAAGGAAGTCATCCAAAGCTATCTTAGGAGAAGAAAGGAGCGCAAGATTAGAGCCTAAGTCGATCAGAAGGAACTTTTAACAACTACCAGTCAACTTCAATATCATCAGTTCTTTCATAAGGTCTAATATCTATAGAATCAAGGTTCTTTGTCGCTCGCTTTCTTGCCAAGAATCCAAGCCATGCGATCATCGCTCCATTATCGAGCAAAAATTGATTTTCTGGGACAAAGAATCTTGCATTTCTCTCTTTGCACATTATCCTGCACATCTCTTGCAGCCGTTTGTTGCATGCAACACCCCCTCCTAATACCAATTCTTTCTTTTCACAGTGCGCCATCGCCCTTTCAGAAACTTCAACGAGCATCGCAAAGCAGGTTTCCTGCAAGGAGTAGCAAAGGTCTGCTTGGCTATATTGTCTTGAGTCAAACTTTCTTTTTAGATTTGTCAGGATCCCAGAAAAGCTCACGTCCATGCCTTTGACCACATAGGG
>CAZFPU010000127.1:0-6036 GCA_964521145.1 uncultured Methanosarcinales archaeon
ATAATACGCTTTTGAAAAGTTAAAGAAAAGATACAAAAATAAAACAAAAAATGCCCTTTGCTGTAACCCACGTATTGACCTCAATTGTCCTAGTAGACCTATACCGCGACTACATTGCAAAACATAAGAAATATTTCACGCTCCACACCATCTTCATAGCCGGATTCGCCGGGTTATTGCCCGATATCGACATTGTCATTGGGCTTTTTCTAAGATTTTTTGGAGCTGACTTGGCGCATAGGACATTCACCCATACTCCTTTTTTTGGATTGCTATTCCTGATTCCGGCATTTATTTTATGGAAACGCAAAAAACACAAGATAGCGATGTATTTCTTTGTGACGAGCTTTGCTATCCTTTTACACATTAGCCTTGATTTCGTACTTGCTCCAGATGATGGTTCAGGTATCCTACTATTCTATCCATTTTCCTACGCCGCATTTGAAATTGGGATTTTGGGATCGCTAAGCACGCTACAGGTCATGGAGTTCTTTGCCGCAGTCGATGCCATCATACTTTTGCTGTGGCTTTGGCATGAGGAGTACAAGCATAAGATCAGTGATTATATTTAGTACGAACTAAGCTGAAAGAAAATTAAACAAGAAATGAGTTAGTTGCCAGAAATGATCGTTCCCTTAAACTGCTTGCCTTCTATGACCTGCTGCATGTTCACAAGATCCTTTCCGATGATTATTGCGCTTATCTTGGATGCCTGCGCTTCCTTAGCGGCAATTGGATCAAAAGGCGCATTCAAACCAGCTTCCCACTTGTTTCCAATAAGCTTTCTGAAATCAGACCAGCTCGATTCAAGGATTTTCTTCGCATTGGGGAATCTCTTGGGGTCCTTGTCATAGACAAAATCAATGTTGCTCATGTTGATGACTGATCTTGCCTGGAATTTCTTTGCTAAAAGGACAGAATCAAAATCAGTACTTCTTCCTGGCTTCCATCCGGCAGCGACGATTATTTTTTTACTCGTCTTTATTGGCTTTGTTGGATCGATGATGATTTCTGGATGCGCATCTTTTCCAAAAAGGGATTTAACTAAAAAAGCGTTTATTTTCGTTGCTTCAATGCCTATCCAATCCATCGCTTCCTGGTTTTCCCCGGCAATTGCCTTGTAGGCATCCTGGTATTTCCTGGCTGTTTTTCCACCACCGCAGATAAGGACGAAGCGGTAGCCAAGCTTTGTATATTGCAGGATTATTTTTCTAAAGGAAGAAAGAAACTGCGTATCCACATTTTCAGGAATGATAAGGGAACCCCCCAAGGAGATTATGATAGTTTTTTCCATGAGGATTCCACTTCAAAGAGTTTATTTAAATGTTTCTTTAGGGGAAGAAATGCAATTGAATTTGAAGTGGATGTAGAAAATAATTAAATTCGAGGATATCTAGCCCGCGCCAATACGCGCGGGTTCTTATTGATGGTATCCTAGTGCAATTGTACAATAATCTTCCTCGTGGCGTGCGCGAGGCGGGGGTTGCCCCCTCCGGGGTGCCGAGTAGGACAAAATCGTAGATTTTGGCCGTCGCACCGCCTTTTCATCGATTGAATCTATATTTTTTGAAACATCTACCTCCCTAATTTTATTTTTACAAAACTTTAAAAACTCCGCTTTGTAACACCGTCAATAACAAGTGAGGTGGTTACATGGAATTTGGATTTGTACTATTGATTATAGCGGTTGGAGTTTTATCAGTTATAGTTGCAAAGCTCATCGCGAACAAAGTTGAGAAGGCAGAAACGGGTACCGACAAGATGAATGAGATTGCTGCGGCAATTCATGAAGGTGCGATGGCGTTCTTGCATAGAGAATACAGAGCCATGGGGATTTTTATCGTGGCAATGGGTATCGTCATATTTTTCTTTTTGGATCATAGTGCTACCACTGATGTTAATGAGGGTCCCTGGACCGCTCTTGCGTTTGTGGCAGGCTCTGTTATATCGATCCTTGCCGGATTCATTGGCATGCAGATCGCAACCAAAGCGAATGTGCGGACAGCGAATGCTGCCAGAAAAGATATTGGCAAAGCATTTGATATTGCCTTTAAATCGGGCACGGTCCTTGGATTTGCATTAGTTGGCCTTGCAGTGATTGGCATTGGTCTTTTGTATGTGCTTTACTCTTTGATGGGCTTTGAAGTGATAACCATCATGGAGATAATCACCGGCTTCGCATTGGGTGGAAGCTCAATTGCACTATTCGCACGGGTAGGAGGGGGCATCTACACGAAAGCTGCTGATGTTGGAGCCGATCTTGTAGGGAAATTGGAGAAGAATATCCCTGAAGACGATCCAAGAAACCCAGCAGTGATTGCAGATAACGTAGGCGATAATGTCGGTGATGTGGCTGGCATGGGAGCTGACCTATTTGGTTCAGCAGCAGAATCCACCGCGGCAGCACTTCTTATCGGAGCATTGGCATTTGGAGTGGCAGGACAACAGACTGCCTTGCTCTATCCGCTTGCGATCTCAGCAGTGGGCATTCTTGCGGCGCTTGTTGCAATCAATTTCGTGCGTGTGAATAACAAAGGAAATGTCGAAGGAGCGCTCAAGATGGGACTTACGGTCGCATCGCTTATTGTTTTGGTTTCGATGTACTTCTTAACTAAAATGTGGCTTCCAGAGACCTTTATCCTAAACGAAGTATTGTATTATTCATCAGGAGTCTATGTTGCATTGGCAGTCGGTTTGATCTCAGGATTATTGATTGGCTATGTCACCGAATACTTTACCTCGCACAGATACAAGCCAGTAAAGCAATTAGGGCAATCATCGACAACGGGAGCAGCTACTAACATTATTAGCGGAATCGCATTAGGATATGAAAGCTCAGTGATTCCAATAATACTGATCGCAGTAACCTCATTCGTATCATTCCAGTTCGCTGGTTTGTATGGGATTGCGATCGCTGCGCTCGGAATGCTTTCAACTTTGGTGATTGCACTTGCAATTGATGCATACGGTCCTGTTTCAGATAATGCAGGTGGTATTGCAGAGATGGCAAAATTACCTCCCGATGTTCGAAAGAGAACTGATATTTTGGATGCGGCTGGAAATACAACAGCGGCAATAGGAAAAGGTTTTGCGATCGGAAGCGCTGCATTGACTGCACTTGCATTATTTAGCGCGTTTATCGCGGCATCACACGTGACAGTCGTGGATTTGCTTGATAACAAGGTCATTGCCGGATTATTCATTGGAGGCATGCTGCCATTCCTATTCTCGGCCATGACCATGAAAGCTGTTGGAAGGGCTGCTGAAGCGATGATCATTGAAGTACGAAGGCAATTCAAGCAGATCAAGGGATTGATGCAGGGAAAAGCAAAAGCAGATTATAGAAGATGTGTTGATATCTCAACAAAATCAGCTCTGCGAGAGATGATCGCTCCAGGACTGCTTGTGGTATTGACACCAATCCTAGTTGGCTTGCTCTTTGGCGTTGAAACCCTTGCAGGAGTGCTTGCAGGAACCTTAGCGTCAGGCGCGGTGCTTGCGATCTCTATGGCAAACTCAGGAGGAGCTTGGGATAACGCGAAGAAATACATCGAAGCAGGAGCGCTTGGCGGCAAAGGATCAGAACCCCACAAGGCAGCTGTGGTCGGAGATACTGTTGGAGATCCCATGAAAGACACTTCGGGCCCAAGCTTGAATATCTTGCTGAAATTGATGGCGATCACTTCAGTTGTGTTTGTTCCTTTATTTTTGGAGCATGGCGGATTGCTATTGAGATTCCTGAATTAAGGATTTTTTTGTTTTTTTATTTTGATTAAGTATGTTTAAATTTTCTGAGTTTTTAAGGTTATTTTATGTTACCACTAATAAGTGTCTAAAATAGAAAGATTTATAAGCGGTTATTTATTTTATAAATGCATGGCAGTATACGATTCCATAAAACATGCATCGCCCTACAAAAATATGGCTCCTTTGCTGGGATTAGGGATATCCTTATTGACGGGATCTCTGGCCCTAGGCACCAATGGGCATGCCCAAGGGTATTCTGCAGGACAAAAAACTGCCCAGCATCAAGGAGTCAATTTAAAGCAAAAATTTCTGCATATGACTCTCAATGAGATTCTAACAAACTTCTTTGTGGAAGGAAAAACACTAATTGCAATCAAAGAATGGTCATATGGAATTGATAAAGTCCAGCCTATTGAGTATAAGGCGCATGTTACCGTCTTTTCAGATGTAGATTGTGACAAAGCCCTAGATATTCGTATTGATTTTCCAATCATTTCTGATAGAAAAAAAATATTTTCAGACAATGCACAGCCAGCTGAGGTAATCGATAAGATGATGAAGCATTTCAAACCAGAGTCTTCTCGTGCCTTGCTTCGCCTGCAGAAAGATCTGAAATACTTCTCAGAACCACAACAACTTGATGGACCAATAGAATGGCAAAGAAGCTACCCGTTGTGGATAAATAATTACACCAAGGAGATGAGCAATCTTGATACTCTTGGCAATACCGATACACTCAAGATAAGGTTTGCAAAGCAACTAATCGATGATCAAAAAGGTATTGATGAACATACTCGGCGATACGCAGTCGGTCATACAGTCCTCAAAATACCGCCGCAGGTTATCACCATAGATCGCTGCCAGACATCATAATAGCATCTAAGCGCTTCCAATCCAGATACAGGCAACCCAAAAGATAATGCACCCAATCCCTACCCACCCCTCGTGGGTCGAAGATGAGTGGAAAGTGTCAGTGGGGAAAAACCAATAGACTATTCGCACTAAATGACACAAAAGCAAAAAAGAGTGGAGCGCATTTTCATGCAAGCCGATTTGGCAGGCTCATGAACTCCCATGCCCGCCTTAGCTCTGCAACAGTTAGCTGCCCTTCACCAAGAGAATTAGTCTTATCGAGCGACGCAAACGTAAGATACCCGCCCTTTAAGGGACCCTCTATTCTTGTAATAGCGCCTTTATCACCCATGCAGACTCCAATGATCTTGCCTTTCGCACTTGCGCTTGAGATCAGATCAAGCATGCGCTGGCTATCATCATAGCTTTTTGCCATTGTGGCGATTTTAGTTATATCGGGACCATACCTGGCAACCCTTTGGTAAATAGCATCCAGATCCGCTGGAGTGTTTAGGAAATTATGATAAGAAACGATCATCTGGGTGCTTTCTCTTCTCACTAAAGGATAATAAGAATTTGCTTCGATGTCCACATACGCTGCCTTTAAATGGATCGCTTCCTGCAGATATGCCAACCGATCCTGCTCGTTCCCCTCGAAGCGTCCTCCTTCACGCATTGGCCGGTTGGTGACTATTATTGGTAAATTGGTGTGCCCAAGCAATCGTTCAAGATTGGACTTAGGCATATAATCAATCCTTAATTCGATAATATCGGCTACCAAAGAAGCCCTATCCATATCTCGCAAAGCGCCATCCATAGAATTTGCAAGGATCGGAACCGCTATTTTCATATGGAAAAAGAAGTGTTTCAGACTATAAAAATTATATGGAACTGCCGATCCCAATACACGTAACGCCCAAAATAATGCACCCAATGCCTATCCATTTCCATTGGTTCATCTTTTCGCCAAGGAATCGTACCGACAATAAAGAAACCCAGACATAGGTTAATGAGACAAATGGATATAAAATAGACAGATCGCCGCCTTTAAGAGCTGGAATGAACAATAAGGTTCCAATGCCATACAGAAATACCCCTGCCATCAGATGATAGTTCTTGATAAGCGAGCTTACCTTGGATAATTTTTTTTCAGAGGCTTTTTTTAATAGGATCGGACCAAATGCGCCCACCAGTGTCGCGCCGATCACCAAACCGATAGCCCACAGCTGCGTTGCCATCTAGATCACCGCCGCTGTATCTTTATTGCTTCCAAAGCCTATGCATACAATGCCTGCAACGATGATCAGGACACCTATCCATTTGAAGGGGTTCATTGTTTCTCCCAAAAAATACATGGAGAGGATGCTGACCCAGATGAAGCTCGATGCGATGATTGGGTATAAACTTGAAACATATCCGCCGCGAAAGCTTATGATG
>CAZFPU010000127.1:6046-6328 GCA_964521145.1 uncultured Methanosarcinales archaeon
GGAAAAAATAGTTCGTAAGGATCCCCAGAGGAGTGAATGTGAGGGTCGCGGCGCCTTTTTTCCAAAGGATTTGCGCGCTTGAGGTCAGGAGTGTGCAGCTGATTACGGTTGCGATCGCCCAGGGTTTTGCGCTCATGAACAAAAAAATCGAGAATGAGTTTATAAAATCTGTGGTTAGGGGTTAATGGAACCTTGACTATCGATCATAACATAATTCGACCTGAGGATCCTAAACGCTTTTAAGTTAACGGCTCAGTGATAGTACCTAAGCAGCCATCTTAG
>CAZFPU010000128.1:0-4303 GCA_964521145.1 uncultured Methanosarcinales archaeon
CTAGTTGAATGCTTCTCGCCGGAAAAGTCATAGACCATCTTTATCTGCTTTGCGCCTAGTTTTTTGCCGATGATGGGCTTGAATCCCTGCTTTAGAGTCGGCTTGAATACAAAGAACTGGTCGGGATTCACGGCCCCTTGTACAACAGTCTCTCCAAGACCATATGCGCCGGTAACTAAGACAGCGTCTTTGAACCCCGATTCAGTGTCAATTGAGAACATGACTCCTGAACTTGCAAGGTCGGAACGAACCATTTTTTGCACGCCAATAGATAGGGCGATCTCAAAATGATCAAATCCTTTGTCCTCCCGATAAGAAATCGCTCGGTTGGTAAATAACGAGGCAAAGCATTTTTTACAGGCTTCTAAAAGCGCATGGTCGCCTTTGATGTTTAGATAAGTTTCCTGCTGGCCTGCAAAACTTGCGTCAGGAAGATCTTCGGCAGTAGCAGAACTTCGAACAGCAACGTCTGCAACATCAGCGCATTCTTTGCATAGCGCATGATATGCCTCGAGGATAGCGTGTTTTAGATCGCTAGGGAAGGTAGTCTCTAAAATAAGCTCCCTTACTTTCCTTCCACGCTCGGTTAGATTCCTGATGTTATGCGTGTTGAGGTCAGATAAAATCTCCTTGATCTGATTTTCTATCTTTGCTTCCTTGAGAAGGTATCGGTATGCATGGGCAGTGATCGCAAATCCATTGGGGATATTTATTCCTTTTTTACCAAGGTGCTGATACATTTCCCCCAAAGACGCGTTCTTGCCGCCAACTAATGGAACGTCTTCAATGCCTAGATCCTTGAACCAGAGAACGAATGAGTTTTTTTTGTGCATGTCACCACCCTTTGGATTTTGACAAGGGGTTTTTATTTAAAAGTGTTTGGAATTTGATTTATTTGGTCAGTGTCATCGTTAGATCGAGCGAGAAGATGGCATCGACATAGATTCTCTATGCATTGAATCTTGATGAGGTTTGCACTTTTGCTATATGTCTTATTTATTCTTACTTAACCTGATTTACGATCTTATCCTCAGAAAAATGCTCTATATTCTCTAGGGTCGTATCCAAGATCCTCTGCAAAGCTTCTTTTGAGTTGAAGGCGTTGTGCGGAGTGATGATGACATTGCTGTGCTTTGCAAGCTCATGATTTTCAAGGATCAGGCGTATATCGCATGTTTTGGGGAATTTTTTTGATTTGAGCTGCGTATCTTCAAGGATTTCGCATTCTTCCTCGAGCACATCAAGGCCGATTGCACCGATGGTTTTCTGTTCTAGGCCAAAAAGCAGCGCTTCTGTATCTAAAATACCTCCGCGAGCTGTGTTTATTATGATTGCATCCTTTTTTAGCAATGAAATGTTCTTCATGTTGATGAGATGATGCGTATCCTTGGTGTAAGGGCAGTGAAAAGTGATCACATCTGATGATTTGAGCAGTTCATCAAAAGACTTGTATGAAAAACACAGTTCCGTTGCAAGCTCCTTATTTGGAAATGCATCGAAGGCTATCACATTCATCTCAAACCCCTTGGCTATTCGAATCACATGCTTTCCGATATTGCCAGTCCCCACAACACCGATGGTTTTTCCCTGCAGATCAATGCCTCGAAGCCCCTCTCTTGAAAAATTAAGCATCCTCGTCCTATCCCAGCACAGATGGACTTTCCTGGTTAGATTTAGTAGGAGCGCAAAGGTGTGTTCTGCCACCGTGTTCGCGCCATATTGAGGTACATTGCATACTATGATGTCTCTGGTTTTGCACTCTGCGATGGGAATATGATCAAATCCGGTGCTTCTTGTCGCAATAAGCTTTAGTTTAAATAGGCTTCTAAGGTTCTCCTCGGTGATCGTTGAATAGACGAATACAGAAAGTACGTGCGCATCCAAAAAATCAAATACTTTGGTATCTTGCAGGGTGCCTTCATAAAAAAGAAGCTCATGGCCTGCAAGCCTACTTCGAAGATAATCCTTTTCCCATTCCTCGATTTCAAAAAAAGCTATTTTCATGATAGTTCATTTCAGTGATTTGGATCTAATTTCTTTTTTAATTATTTTCCTCGGATGCTTTTTCATTAGTTTTAATGCCATGGGGTAGCTAAGCAGGATGCTTTTTGCGCCATGGTGCTGAATAACTGATTCTGCGTTTGTCATGCCAAGGTCTATTGCAAAGGAAACGTCATTCTTTTTCATGATCCCCGATAAAAATGAGCTTGCAAACGCATCCCCTGCCCCCGTTGTCTCGATGATTTTCACCTTGTTGGGCTTTGCGTAATAAAACAATGATCGATCATATACAGCTACCCCCTTAGCGCCATCAGTGATAGCGACAATATTCGGGCCATTATTTGCGATGATCTGAAGATTTTTCTCAATGGAATGTTTTCCGACAAGATACTGCGCCTCTTCTTTGTTAAGAATGAGAATAGTTGTTCTCTTTATCAATGGGAACAGTTTTTTTACTCCGAGTTTTGCCATGGCCGGGTTTAGGCTTAGCGCGATCTTGATCTTACGGTTACTTGCATATACCGCAAGCTGCTCGATCGTTTTGGCCGACTCCCCATACATCGCAGAAAAGAATATCCATTTCGTCTTGAGCTTGTTTTTTGGGATTTCAGAATATCTTAAGTCGTTATTTGAACCCCGATAGGTTAAGATTGTTCTATCGTTTGTGCAACTTTCAAAGATTATAGAATAGCCGGTTCTTGAATTGGCGGCCTGCACGATAAGCGAGGTGTCTACATACTCTTTTTTTAGTGAATGTATGACCCGATTCGCATTATCGCCCCTGCCAACCTTACCTATGTATGCCACCTTGTGCCCTAGGCGCGATAAAGAGACAGCGGTGTTCGTCCCCCCACCACCAATTGAAAGGTGAAGTTGCTCTATGAGTATTTTTCCACCAACAGGAAAGCTTATGAATTTCTTTTGGATTTTTTTGTCCGTGATACCGCATTGTTCAGTGCATGCAAGCACATCGACGGTAGCTGAGCCAACAGTTATTACATCATACACTAGTTTCACCAGAGTTCTCTTCCGGAAATAGTTGTTTAAAAGCGTTTTGTTATTGCGTTGTGTTCAGACGCCAGGCAGCGTAAAGCATATCGCCAACATGGTTACGTATAGACCCTGCCAGCTCTCTGGTGAGCGTAGCCTCAAGATCATCTCTTTCTGTAATGCGCATATTGTTTGCCCAATCGCCTGGAACATACATGAAACTGATTATTTCACGCGTATCTCGCACGTTTATGCCAAGGATCGCATTGTGCCCATTTCCATTTAATGGAACTTTTCTTTCAAAATAATAAGACAGTTCAGTTGGATTTTCAAATCCCTTTGCAGGCAGATAATTATGAAGGCCTGCTACAGTCCCTCCATTAATAAATTTCAATACGGCTGTTTCACCGACATATTTGCTTTTTGGTATCATGTTCATCACTTTGGTAGTTTTATCTCTGATCGCTATCACGCTTTTTTCCAAGAACTCTTGTTTCGCCCTTTTTGGTCGCCAGCCAAACCGAGTTTATGAAGAGAATATATCTAATTAAAGAAAAAGAACCAATATCCGAAAAGAGATTGATTTTGCATTTTCCTAGGAAATCACTACTGATTAATAAATATTATCTTTTTTTCTAAAGGAAGGTCGGGGTGAAATACTCACTTCGTTCGGGGTAGCGTCTTCTCGCCTGTCAATCAGCGTATCTACCCTGGGAAAGAGGGGCACTCGCTACGCTCGACCCCGTGTTTTTACTGGCTATCATTAGGCGAGGCCGGAGCGCACTGAGGCAAAAGCGGAGGCCTCGCACTAAATAACGCCGAAGGCATTATGAATTTAGTTACCAACAATAGTTCACAAGGCTCGACCTGATGATGTCAACCTTCATTTCAACCAAAACCTAATCCCAAATCTATATAAACCTCTGAAAGTATGAAATAACAATGAAATTCCTAGAGCTATTCAAGAAGAAAGAGAACAGGGAAGCCTGGAGGCCTTTTGAGGTAATAAAGACTGAAAAAGGCGATTTCAATGAATTTGAGAATAAAGTAAGAAAAAGCAGCTTAATCATCCTCATCATCGGAAAAAGAGGCTCTGGAAAGACTTCTCTTGGTATGAAACTGCTTGAATACTTCCATAAAAATAGCAGCAGGAAATGCTACGCGCTTGGATATGCAAGCTCAAAACTGCCCTTCTGGCTAAAGACCGTGGATGCCATTGAGAAGATACCTAACAACGCAATTGCACTCTTTGATGAAGGAGCTATTTTATTTTCTGCGCGAGATAGCATGAAGAATATCAACAAGGAATTGG
>CAZFPU010000128.1:4313-6299 GCA_964521145.1 uncultured Methanosarcinales archaeon
CGGGAAAGGTTATGGCGGTTGCTCGGCACAAAAATCTGACACTTATCTTGATAACGCAGAATTCCGGCATGATAGATCTTAATGTATTGAGATTGGCAGACTCTTTATTGCTAAAAGAGCCTTCACTGTTGCAGTCAAATTTCGAAAGAAAAGTGCTCAAGGATATCTATGAGAAAATAAAACCAAAATTCCATGCCTTAGAGAATAAAAAGGCGCATTTCTATGTCTGGGATGATGATTTTGAAGGCATTGTAAAATATGATGTCCCGAGCTTTTGGAGTGAGAAGATCAGCACTTCTTTTAAGAATACGTAAAACGCTCTCTTACATTCTAAATTGTTGGTTATAGTTTATATATTTCTATGAAATACCGCTAAAAGATGAGCAGCCCTTATCCGATTTTACAGGTAATGAATAACTTCAACGCAGAACTAGTGCACAGCACGATTCCAAAGATCGTAGAGCCGCTTCATGGCAGCGTGGTAAACTATGCTATCTATTCCGTTTCTGGCGAGTCTTTTTTTCAAAGAAAGATCGATGATATCAAAAGCTTGCTCGATGGAATGGCAAATCATGCATTTCGTGATGAGATAGACAAGCCTTTGATGGGATATCATATAAGCGACCTGCTGCCACTCATTTCAGATCCTCAAAGAAAACATAAAGGCGCGATATCAGTGCAGGAAAAGAAATTGATCTATTCTGAAAATAACAGCCCGGTTCATGATCTTCGTGATACATATCTATGGGCATATTCTCCTAACAGCTTGTATGTAGAACGCGGTTTCTTGCATCTTGTGCAGGATTTTCTTGATGAAGGGTATGAACTCTTGCAGAGCCCGCAAACGCTTATGGTAGATAGCCCGTTGCGAGATTTTAATAATTTAAGAAAGATCAATCTTGAAGATATCCTGACAAAATAGCCTTAAAAACCAAGCCAAACCTTTAAAAACAAACTTTTCATTCTCCCTTCTGTGAGCTAGGCTGGTGCGCTGGCCCTGCATTGTTACTCTCAACGGGCCTTAGAGAGGGCTGAAACTGGGAGAGAGGCATTAGTTTGGCCGAGTGGTCTTGATTTCAACGGTGAGGTTCTGTCCTTTAGGACTGTATCTTAAGGGAATCCGGTCAGGTCAGGAATGAAATAAGCCTAGAAAGCTTACATTAGGCAGCCGTAACCTTTGGATGTGGTGTCTAGAGGGTAGCGGAGCTGAGGAGATTTCAAGGTTGCTGCTCGACTTTTCTGGTGTCCATTTTCCGGTGTGCTCACGCTTTTTTTCTAGGTAAAATATTATTTGTAAGTGAGAAATCTTTCCAAACATCGTGCTATTTATCGGAAAATCTAATTGGCTTCCTAAATCCATCATCAACATCAAGCATGTCCTTTCCAATCGTAGCACTCTGATCGCACATGCCAATGAGCCATCGCTTCTGGTAGCGATTGACTACTACATGCCCCTCAAAACTCTCCTTGATGATGGACTCATAATCTTCAGACCAATTGGGCGTGCACAGATGGGTTTCCTTCGGATTGCTCTTCGCATCTTCAATCGAAAGCGGATTAATTGCACTAAGCAAAGCAGCTAAATTAGAGCTTCCATAAGCATGGAGCAGGACATAATTCTCTTCGTTTTGATACATGACCCCTGCGCAGGTTCGAATCCCCTTTGTTTGGAGGTTTCTAAATCCTTTGCCAGAACCAATCTCAACCGCTTTAGAACTTACAAAATCATGCATCTTATTGAAGAGTATGTGGGGTATGTCAGCAAAAAACATCCGATAATCGCCATTGCCATAGAGGATAGCGGCGTGCCGTTCAGGTACCTGCAATACATTTTCAAGGTGCATGCTTTGAGGGAAATGTGTGAAACTCTTAAAATTATCGAGTCTTAACTTGCGAATGGTTTGGAGTTAGCATCATCAGGTCGAAATATCTTATATTCGATAGCGAAGGTGTTGCGGGGGACGCCCCCTACGGGGCAGCCACCTC
>CAZFPU010000129.1:0-6263 GCA_964521145.1 uncultured Methanosarcinales archaeon
AGTTTTAGATCAAGGGCTATCTTATTTGCATTCGATGGTTTTTTATCAACAAGGTTGATTATTTTGCCCCGAGTCTCTCCGCCCTTGGTTCCCGCGACAAGATACCAGATAAGGTTTTTCATACGCTACTTTTGAGACAGGATGTTTTTAAGTGTTTTCATTGATAACTTTTATAAAAAGATATGAATCATAGAAATCATGAAAACCCCGCACTATTTTTGGTTTGTATTTCTGATAGCGATTGCGCTTTTCGCAGCAGGATGTAACGATCAAAGGGGCAAAATGCCGCTTGAGAATGAGCCTGCCGAAAGCGGCACGTTTCCAAAAAACGACCACGAATTCTTCGGATGGGAAGAGGATGGAATGCAAGCACCTCAGCCAATGCAGCACAACTCAGCGGATTCAGCGCAGCTAAAGGCATTCAGATCCTTGCTATTCAATAGATCAAACATACCAATAGCGGTAGTACACAAGTATTATGATAGCATAGGTCCCAATGCAATGCTTGCGGTTGCAGAAGAAAATCCCTACTGCCACAATGAAGGACACAGCATAGGCAAAGTTGTCTTTGAGAGAACGGCCGATCTGGGAACCTCAATTCAAATATGCCAAAATCGCTGCACGTCTGGCTGCTTTCATGGAGTACTTATGAAATTTTTTGAGAATATCACTATCCAGCCAGAGCACGCAGATTCTGAAGAAGAAGGTTTTCACTTGCATATAACCCTCGATGATTTTAAAGCGCATATTGAGGAGCTCTGCAACGACAAAAAAATTGTCAATGGCTATGGAAAGGGTGTTTGTTATCATGGAGTTGGCCATGCGCTTCTTTTTGTCGCTGACTATGATCTCTCGGATGCGTTAACGCTGTGCAAAGAACTAGAAAACAAGCTGGAAGCATACTATTGCGCAACTGGCGTTTACATGGAACATTCAATAACGCATGATTTTTCCAATGAGAGCTTGCTTTCTCCCTGTGATGGCTATCTTGATTTCCCTGCGGCCTGCTATCGGTACGCATTGAGAAAACCTAGGCTTGATGTGCCTTATGAAACAGCGGCCGCCCTATGCTTATCGCTCAACGATGCGAATCAGCGTCTTGGCTGTTTTCACGGCTATGGGCTCCGCTATTCAAAGAAAGCAAGCCTCGATCCACCGTTTATCCTCACCCTGTGCTCCTTTGGCTCATTAGAGGAGAGGCAGATGTGCGTTGAAGGAGCCGCAGGAAAAATTGATAATTTTGATAGGAATCTAAAGTACAAGGTTTGCGAGCTCATCGATGATGTTGTCTTAAGAAAATCTTGTTTTGAAGCTGAGAATGAAGGCATGAATAAGGATGCTAACAGGTATTATTATGTTGCGCTTGTTGCCCAATAGATTGCTCGAGTCCTTGTTGTTGAGTTCTTCTTTTTTACCAATAATCTTATAAGAAAACAATAGTCTCTCCTATCTATGCTAGAAACACTAAAAAAATTGCAGCAAGATTTTGAGCTCATTGAAAGTGAGAGGGATAGATATGAGTTTCTAATCGAGATAGGAAAAGAGCTGCCTATCTTTCCTGAACGTCTAAAGACTGACGAGAATCGGGTCCCAGGGTGTATATCAGGTGTGTTTGTGCACGTAGAAAAACATGACAACAAAATACGTGTCCAAGGTATCTCCCATTCATTGATCGTCAAAGGTTATGTCAAGATATTATTGGATGCGCTAAATGAGTTGACTTCTAGAGAAATCATCGATGCCGAGCCCATAATAAAAGATTTTATCGCAAAGAGCGGCGTTTCAGAAAGTCTGGTTGCAACAAGAGCAAACGCATTTGGAAATATCTATCAAACTATAAAGGAAAAGGTGAAGGCATTGTCGCATTGAGCCTTATTTCTTCTCTTCCCAGGCTAACGGGCCAAAATCAAATTCCTCTCGCTTTCCAGGCATCCTAAAAATGCGAATTTCGTTGATGCCACATTGAATGACATTGATGAGGGGTTCTGGACTGTGCATTTCTCCAAAGGTGAACATGTCATCAAGGCTTGGCTCACAGCCACGCTCAGTTGGATGTGTATGTAGCGAGCCCACTGATCCTGCTATTTGGCAAGGAGGATCCTCATCGAAAATAAGAAAATCATTTCCTGTTTTGACCGTGCTGCCCTCGATAATGTTATCAACTATGATGCTCTGCTGCTGCGCTGTTCCAATGAGACAATACAAGGATTCGGGCCCTTTTGGATCATATTTGTCATTTAATTGCGCAACGATCCCATTCTCAAAAATAACGTGGTCATAGGGTATATGATTTGGCTTCTTGGCATCCCAATGCCCTGCGTTCGCAAACAGAAGCCCAGCAAAGATTCCGATTACAAAGAACAGAACATACCTCACATTATAGGGCCGCTTCATCCTTGCCTCCGGTTCTGCAATATAGATGGTAGAAGTAAAATCCGAGCCCCATAAGCACGTAGCTTGCAAGAATCAGTATCTCATAGGGATGGCCAAAATAGTACTGCTGCCAAATCGATGCGAACATTATGTCGAAGGTGAATATTGCTAAAAATGACAAGGCAAAACAGACCCAGATAAGGCTTAGAAAAGTCCCCCGATAGCGATAGGACGCGTGCACAAGAAGCATGATTCCAACAAGCAAGGTCACATCCACCAAGATGTACCCGTTGATGGTTATGCTATCGAGCAGCGATAATTTATCAGAAAGGACAGGCGCCAATATCAACGATACTACTGAAAATACTATGACGGATGCAAGAGCCGGCAGGATGTAACCTTTCTGCTCAAAAAATTTTGGGTTTGCAGTTCTTAGGATAAAAAAGAACCCAAAGAGCATGGGAATGTAGCCAAGCAGCCTAAGGCCCTCCACCAGAAGATACACATGCCCAGTAAAGAACAGCCAAAGCAGTTCGGCAAGGCCCCATAGCATAAGCCCAATAGCTATCAGGCCCAACGAGGCGTAATAGTCGGTATTTTGCTTGCCTTGCAGTGCATACACTCCGGTAAGCAGAGCGCTAATCGCATAGATCGCCGCCAGCGCATCAGTCACGACAATGAAGTGCCCATCGCCGATCCTGGCATAATAAACGAAGAAAGCGGCAAAAAAAGCTGCTGCGGCGATATAGAGCGCGTAAGATCTCATGTTGAGTTATGCGGTTTTGACAAGCAATGCTGCTATCAAGCAGCCAGTTATTTTTTTTCTTTTTCCCTAAGAGGGGCAGATCATTTTTTCAACGAAGATAACCAATACCACAATTATTCTAAAAACCTGTTTTAGCAACCTGCTTTAAATGAATTTTCCATTTCCCTTGCAAATGGATCGAATACTTTGTCTGTAAGAATACTGTTTTCTTAACTGTATGAAATGCCCACAGGATTGCCACTAGTTATTTCGTCTCCAAAAATAGAGCATCAACACCGCAATTGCCAGCACCACAATAACAAACCCGGCAAAGGCCAACAGAGGCTTATTCATTATGCCTTCTTTAGGCTCATCAACGATCTGCTTTGGCTCTTCGAGCGAAGGCTGCGCAGTCGCCATGGCATCAATTGGATTTGGCTGCGCTTGAACCTCTTGCGTTGGCTTTTGTTTTCCCGCAATCGCAAAATAACTAAACCCGGGAGTGACTGCGCGATAATATGCATGCGTGCCATCGGAGCTGATCAGTTTGGTGCTTAATGCGCCCCAGACTGAGTCATGGTAGCGATACAATGTCACATCACCTTCTGTAACCGAATTTTCTGAAAGCCATCGCTTGGTTACAAAAAATTCGATCTCAGGATTGATAAGTACCTCATCCTTGATATTCTTTTTGTCTATGCTTAGATATTGGAATATAATATCTGGAGCTGCATTAGTGGGAGGAGCCTGCGCCAATGCAGTGACTGCTATCTCAGCATTTGTTGCCGGTTCGCTAAGCGAGAAAGCAATCATCCCAATAGCAATCGCTGGCTTTTCAATTGTCAGCACGATCTCCTGGTTCGCTTCTATTTTCTGCCAGAATTGAGTCTTGGCTGTTCCCACTACCGTGCTTGTGGCGATTCCGCCTCCTCCGCCTCCTCCACCAGATCCGCCGCCACCGCCTCCTCCTCCGCCTCCTCCACCAGATCCGCTTGATGCCGCTTTGTAGGTTGAAAATCCAAGGCCAACAGCGTCAGAGACTACGCATTCGGTGTAGCTTGCATATGAGGTGCAGCTTACTTTGCTTGTAACTGCCTTACAATTAGCCCCATCCTCATCGCAGTGCTGTATAATGTCTCCTGTTGAAGGGATTTTCAGAAGTATTTGATCAAGCCCGGTCTTTTGCTTGAAGCTTTGGTACTGGTTCGCATCAAATCCAACGAAGCCCGATCCAGTCAGGAATTCGGAGGCATTCAGCGTTTGCTTCTCAAATATGTCAACGTCAATGAATGTGATCGCGCTGGAATTGTCTGCCGAGCGTATCGTAATATTCAAGTTGTCAAGTACCTCTGTTGATGCCTTGAGCGCATAGCTCTTGGTATAATTGGTTAAATTCATTTTGGGAATATCTACAGCCCAAGTTGCCGGGAATTCCAATTTGAAAGTGATATTGGAATGGCTGGTTGCTGTTGTTGCATTGCTGCATTTGGATAATCCGCAGTTGCTGCTTGGATCGCATACCTCTAATTTGTAAAAGTAGGTCTTATTCACAGCTAAGCTGCTAATATCAGCAACGTGATGCGGCCGATAATTATTGTGGCTTTCTGAGTCCGCCAATGCCTTGTCATACACTGTCGTGTTTATTGAAGAGCATTTCGAATCGTTGTTATAGAATCGTACGCTGCCATTTGCCGGTTCATTCGTATCAAAGATGAATGCCAAAGACGTTGGCAATCTATTGTTTACTTTATTCCACACAATCGACGGTGCTTCGCTATCATCTGCTTGAGCGCTAAAGCTTCCGCTGCAGAAGAATGGATCGTATTTGCAATCGAAGTCGCTGCAATCAGTCAGGCTATCGCCATCATTATCGATTAAATCAAGACACGCTGGTCCAAACTCTCCTGGAAAGAACCCGAATTGTTTGAACTTGGTGCATTGACTATTATCCTTATCGGCGGTGCTTGTACAATCTATGATCTCTGAATCAATGCCCTTGAAATCAGCGCTTCCAGGCCCGACCTTGTCAGATACGTTCGACGAATTTCCTGCATCATGCGCGCTCGTTGCATAGGCCCGCCAGCCCTTGCTTACATTCACATCGGTTTTTCCAGTTAGGGTATCCTTATCAATTGCAAACATCGGTCCATTTATGAAATCACAACTCTTGGTCTTATCAGTTTTGAAGGGGATATTGGATGCAATCCATGCTCCTGAAGAGCATTTTTGGCTCAAGAGTGTTTCGGTGAGCCGCTTGGTTTCTTGACTTATCTCAGCCACATACTTGAACTTGTACTCAAATCCAACAACCGACGAGTCATCATCTGCAGAACAGCCTCCAGTCGATTTCCCATCCGTATCGAGGTAGAGATAATAGCGTGAAAGATTTGCTCCTAAACCTGGCTGTCCCCCACCAAGGGGTACTGCATTACATATAGCAGATCCGCTCATATTGAGCATGCGAATACCATATGCATATGCCTCAGGTGTTTTCTTAACACCCAGACCCATGATGTCAAGATAGCCATGACTTGCAGGCGTTGTTGAAGCCAGATCACCGGGCCCATCGATGCCAATGATAAGAGGCGGCTCCTCATCCATTCCATGGAAGAAGCTGTTCGCAAGCGCGTTGCTGCAGATGCCTGGTGAAGTTTTTACTCTAGTCGCGTTCGATCCATCAAGCGCAGTAGCGTTTTCGCGGATGTGCTCACTCAAGTTGCCATCGATTATTACCGTGGTTACATTAACCGTATCTGTGACATTGAGATTCACTTCGGAGCCATCCAAATTAAGAGCACTCGTAGGCACTTCCCATAGCACCTCAAGCTCTTTGCTTGCATTTTTTAGGTAATAGTTGACTGTATACCCTCCGCAGCTAGCAGTACCGTTGTACTTGTTGCAGCTTCCAATCCTGCAGAGATTAGAAGACCAGTTGTACTCCATGAGAATCCCTTCGTTGCATGAGAGCCTGGTGATATTCTGACCGCGATTTGAGGTTATGTTGTTTTCATTCGAAGAATAGAGCCATACCCAACCAGCGCCATCCTTGGTGCTCAAATTATATACGGATTCATTTTTGGTTCCAGAACCGCCCGCAGGATATTGTAATCCGATCGCAATCCACGTTCCTTGGGGGAAATCCTTA
>CAZFPU010000130.1:0-6193 GCA_964521145.1 uncultured Methanosarcinales archaeon
GCTGTTGGTTTTTTCTGTATACTCAGAAGTGGTTAATTCTTATCGGAGATACTGAAAATCGAATGCGTGACAAGTCCATTTTTTATGCTATACTCAACAAGGAAAATAATCCCGGCAATCTTTATAAATTCTTGAGCTTTCTTGAGTGTGATGCAACCTACAGATTACCTAACCGTTGCCTTGCAAAAGCATAAGAGAACAGTTCGTGGTGAGATTGACCGCCTGCATCTGCTTTCTTCATCTCTGGCTTCCGATCAGGGAATCGAAAAAACAATCGCTCGATTGCATGACTATGCGACAGCTGCCTGCAATGATTCAGCTGCATTTGGGCATTTTCGTTTTGATATGGCTGTTTATGCGCATAAATATATTTTACAATATTATCCAAACAACGAGACATCCAAATTGTATGTTGCCCAACTGTCAAGCGACTACTAATCGCATAGAATCGAGCTCACATCTTTTCCAACACATCGATCCCAAGAAGCAGCAAAGCGTTCTTTATCGTCTGCGAAATGGCAGTTATCAATTGCAAGCGCGCATCCCTCACTTTTGGCTCTGCATCGAGGATGCGGTGGCTGTGATAAAATTCATTGAATTGCTTGGCCAGCTCATAGACATAGGTTGCGATCACATTGGGCCTAAGCTCTCTTCCTGTTTTTTCCACGATCTCGGGGAATGCCGCTATTTTTTTTATGAGTTCGATCTCTTCTTTTTCAATAAGTAGCGAGGTATCCGCCTTTTTTGGCACCCCTGATTCGTGCTTTCGTATGATGCTCGCTATCCGAGCGTATGCGTACTGGATATACGGAGCGGTTTCACCATCAAAACTTACTGCCGAATCCCAGCTAAACACCACATTTTTTTCAGGGCTTACTTTAAGGATACTATATTTTAACGCGCCATAGCCGATTATCTTCGCGGCACTATCATCAGCCTTCTCATATCTCTTGACCAATTCATCATTGGCTTTTTTCATGGCTTCATGCATGAATTCGGTGAGCAGGACAATATTTCCTTTTCTTGTCGACATTTTTCCATCTTCAAGAAGGACAAATGAATAATGGACTGCTTTTCTTGGTTTCTTTTCAAGCATGAGCAGCGCAACATTGATCTGTTCGCTATAGAGCGTATGGTCTTCGCCCAAAACAACAATGCACTCTCCCTTCTCGGTCATTTCCATTGCGTAGGCAATGTCTCTTAATTGGTATAATGAAGTGCCATCCGCTCGCGTCAAGACCAAGACGGGCATATCCATCCCCAGGCCATATCCTTTCTGATCAAGAACAACTCTGTTATCCTTATCAAAATAGAAGCGGGCTGTTTTTTTGAGCAACTTAAGGACTTCGTCAGTTTTTTTCGAGAACAAGTATTTTGATTCATAGTCGAATGAATCATAAGTAATTCCCATTTCTGCCATGATCGCGCTTTGTCCCTTGATCGCGGTATCGACTATCTTCTTGAAATCCTTTCGAACCTTTTCATTTCCTTTCTCAAGTTCGCTAAGCAGGGCAAGCACCTGTTTTTCCTTCTCCTCATCTTCTTCCACTTCCTTGCTCACTTTCTGATACATTCCCAAAAGGGAATCAAAATCGGGCATCTCCTGATCCTTGCTTGCCCAAACGAGCATAGCGATCTGCTTTCCTATATCGTTGACAAAATAATGGACCTCAAGCTTGTAGCCGCAAAAACGCAAAATGCGAGCAAGTGAATCTCCGATCAAGGCATTTCTTGCCCTGCCAACGTGCGGGCTCGCGTTGGGATTGATGCTTGTGTGCTCTAAGAGTATCTTTTTGCCCTTGCCCATTTTTGAAGAGCCGAATTTTTCTTTTTGCTTGAGCGCCAGCGCAATGGTATTTTTTGTAAGTGACTTCTTATTGACCCAGAAATTAAGATATGCGCCCGCAACTTTGACCTGATCTATGATGGTATCTGGCTTGATCTTTTCACATAGTTCTTTAGCTATCTCATTGGGATTCTTTTTGAGTTGCTTTGCCAGAGAAAAGCAAGGAAATGCGTAGTCTCCCAGATTTGGGTCGGGAGGCACCTCAAGAACCACATCGTGCCCTGTTTCCTTTTTCAGAATTTTTTCAATGTGCTCCCTGTATGATTCCATATGTAGTAATTTTTGGCTAAGAAATTATAAATGTATTGTATCTAGGTGCCAAAGTTGAGCTTTTTTTGTTATTTTTCAATTTTATTTTTTTGAATGCGAAATCATTGAAATTCAATCAATTGGTACCGTTGCATCCATTCCAAAGACTTGGCAAAGAATCATTGGGGTGGGGTGCACAATGGGCCTTTTATTCATCGACATCTCTAAGTCCATCACTGTCAAGATCCGGATCATAACCAACAATTACTTCTCCATCGACTGTCCTATGGACGCCGTGCATTTCCGCCCTTCGCTCGAACTCTTCTTGCTCGTCTTGGTATTCTCGCTGGCTTCTGTTCGAATTCATTGCAAGCCGATCTTTTCTTGATTCATCATACCATGCGTTGGGATTTTCCTCATCGACTTCAAAAACTTTCGCAGCTGGTTTTTTCTCCTCTATTATGTAGGTTTTTTGTTCAGGAATAGGATCTGGAGCGCAGGCGCTTAGTAGCAACAGGCATCCAACGCATGCAATAAAGAATAAAAGCTGCTTCATGGGTGTTTTAGCATGACGTATCTATAAAAAGTTGCTGATTTTAGAGATTCTATATGCAGAATTGATTTTGGAGATATTTCCTTAGATATTTTTAGGCACTCGATATAGACCAGCACCATCTTCTCGCCTATCACTGTCTCCTACAAAGGTGTGGCGTGCCCGTAGGGCGCAACCCCCGCAACACACTAATAGCCAAGAATCACAAGGCTCGACCTGATGATGGTGCTGGTCTTTATTCTAAAGGTGCATTGTCTAGGATGATTCATCCATCTAATAATAAAATCAATAACTCTGAATCTCTACTTTTTCTTTTTCTTAGAAATGGCGTCGATCTTTGACTCAAGGATTCGCAATTGTGATTTTATCTCATTATAGGATTTGAACATCTTGCGAAGCATTACTACTCGGATTATGACGGCAATAAGATATATCCCAAATATCCCGCCAACAAGGACGCTTATCGCGCCAACGAGCTCTTCTACTTCAGAAAAATAAGGGGCTATAAAACCAATCGTTGCATTCAGATCAACCATGGACAAGCTGCGCTTCCACTTTTCTTGAGGAGCTTTGCAGGTATTTTTTGAGATCTTCTATGCTCACTATCTTCATGTTATTATGCTTCTTTGAGAAGTGCCTGAGATCAGGTAATGTTGCCATGGTACCATCTTCATTGATGATTTCACAGATCACTGCTGCAGGCTCCAATCCCGCCAACCTTGCAAGATCTACCGATGCTTCAGTATGGCCTTCTCGAACCAAAACGCCGCCTTCACGATATACCAATGGGAAGAGGTGCCCTGGTTGCGCAAAATCCTCTGCTTTTGCTTTTGGATTGATAAGCCCTTGTATAGTGGCTGATCTATCTTTTGGAGAAATTCCTGTGGAAGTTCCAATCTTGTAGTCAACGGACATCGTGAACATGCATCTATTGAAATCATTATGATGGATCATCGGAGGGATCTTAAGCTGCTCCAATCTCGCCTTTTGCATAGGCATGCACACTAAACCTTTGGCATGCGTGATCATGAAATTGATTGCCTCAGGCGTTGCTTTTTGAGCGGCAAGGACAAGGTCTCCTTCGTTCTCTCGCGCTTCGTCATCTACTACGATCACCATTCTGCCTTGGCGAACGTCTTGTATTGCGTCTTCTATGGTGCTTAAAGTCATGAAAGGATGTCTATATGAAATCTTTTTAAAGCTTTTGTTTAGGGATAGCCCTCGACTAGCAACTCATCACCAATTGTGCGTATCTGCACGTCTTTTAAGGTGAGCGCATCCTTGATCTTGGGAATAAAAAATCCCCTGATAGGGCCAATACCCTCCCCGATCAATTTAGGTGCATACGAGACTATCACTTTATCGATAATTTTCTCCTTAAGGGCGCTCCCGGCAAGCTGCGATCCGCCTTCGAGCAGAATTGAGCAGATATCTCTTTTTCCCAGCTCCTGCATGAGTTTTTTTAGGTCGACAAGCCCTTTCTTTGAACCTATGGTCAGGATAATGCTACCTTTTTTTTGGAACTGCGCCATCTTTTTTTTATTCGCGGCCTTTGTTGTCGCAATGATCACTTTTTTTGGATCTTTGAAGACAAGCGCATTGTTTGGAATCCTCAATTTTGAATCTACGATGACCTTCAATGGGTTTTTTTTATTGATGAGTCTGGTATCTAGCAGTGGGTCGTCATTAAGCACGGTATTTATGCCGACCATGACCGCGTCGCATGAATGCCTAAGCGCATGCACTGCTTTTCTTGATTCAATGCTTGTTATGTATTTGGAATCGCCCGTAGGCGTTGCGATCTTCCCATCGAGGGTCATGGCCAATTTGAGTATCACGAATGGCATTTTGGTACTCATGTGCTTTATGAAAAATTCATTGAGGCGCTTCCCCTCCTTTTCTAGGATGCCTTGCTTTATTTTGATGCCAACTGATTTCAAGATTTTAATCCCATTCACTTTGGGATTGACATCTCGCATCGCAATGACCACATTACGTACTTTAGAATTGATTATGGCATCGGTACATGGCGGCGTCTTTCCAAAATGAGAGCAGGGTTCTAAGGTGATATACATCGTTGCGCCCTTCGCCCTTTTGCCAGCTGCTTTGAGCGCATGAATTTCGGCATGTTCAGTACCTGCTTTTTGGTGATACCCTTTACCGATTATTTTTCCATTCTTTACGATGACGCACCCTACTAACGGATTGGGGGAGACGTAGCCAGTGCCTTTTTTTGCAAGGTCTAGGGCTAATCGCATGTATTTTTCATTGGCATCCATGTGCGGGGATTGGAATTAAAATGTTTAAAAGGGTTTTGTTCTCTTGCAAGCCAGAAAGAATGAAAGCACTTATTTTTTCTTCTCATCAAATTCCAAAGAGCAGGAATTGATGCAAAATCTTTGTTTGGTCTGCGTTGACCCATCATTGAATACATGCCCCAAATGCCCGCCACATCTCTTGCAGATCACTTCAGTTCGAAGCATTCCATGGCCAAGATCTTTTTTTAGCTCAATATTTTCCATATTTGCCTTATCAAAAGAAGGCCAGCCGGTTCCCGAATCAAATTTGGTATCTGAGGAGAACAAAACAGCACCACAGCCAGCGCAGGTATAGTCTCCTTTTTTCTTGTTGTGCAATAATTTGCCGGTGAAGGGCATTTCTGTTCCTTTGTTTCTTAGAACACTATATTGTTCATCAGAAAGCTTTTCTTTCCATTCATCATCTGATTTTGGCATTTCTTTTTTCATGGAGGGTATGAACGAATACGGGCTTATATTCTTTATGATTGTTTTGCTTTGGGGCAACCCCCGTCAGTTCGTCATTGGGTCTTAACATGCTCGACCTTAAGCCCCTTAACCTACATTTTGAACACTGCCCCTTTTAGATGAAAAGATATAAATAACGACAAAAAATGACACGCATTGAGGTGGTATGATGAAATACCTTATTGGAATCTTATTTATTGTAGCCATGTTAGGAGCAGGGTGCACACAGCAGCCTGCGCAAAATGATCGGGAAGCGGCTCCCATTGTAGAGCAGCAAAAAAACCCTATTCCTACTATGCAAGAGCAGGAAAAGCCAGAAATCGATGCGCCAAAGCAGCCAAATAACGCTGGGAGCGTGCAGATTTTAGGAAAAGATGGCTTTGATCCGATGGAACTCACGATACAAACGGGCGATAGCGTGGAATTCATGAACACACTTGCAAAAGATGAGACCTTGGTATTCAAGCTATCAGGAAATGCAGCCATGGAAAACACTCCGGTCATAAAAGCCGGCGGCGTGTATCAAAAAGTGTTTGAGAAATCAGGCACCTATGAGTTCTGGTCGGTAGGATTTGGGCCCACAGGCGCAAAGATTGTTGTTGAGTGATTTCTTTTTTTTATTCTATTTTTTTATCTCCAAAAAGGCATAAAACTGACAAACACCTTCTAAGAAAAACCCTTGCACTAGGATATCAATAATATCGATGCCGCCATATTGCGGCGGCCTAAATATCCTCGTTTTTTTGAAAAAGAAACAATGAATAGATCCAAAAAAACTCA
>CAZFPU010000131.1:0-6106 GCA_964521145.1 uncultured Methanosarcinales archaeon
CCCCTCTTGGTCAAACAAGAGGGTTATCTCTTTTTAGACTTTTTGAACGCTGCCCCTTTAATTAAGGTAAGCTGTATTGCTTAATAATTTGGCTTACCAAAATTGAAAATTTTATAAACTGTCAGTTTCTCTGTATCACGCAAGTAAATTACTTTAAAAAAAATGGAAAAAACAGATCAAAAACAAACAGCAACCCCTCTTCTCAAAGAAGGCCTAGCCCAAATGCTCAAAGGCGGAGTCATTATGGATGTAGTGAACGCCCAGCAAGCAAAAATAGCCCAAAAAGCCGGCGCATGCGCTGTCATGGCTTTAGAGAGGGTTCCAGCCGATATAAGAAAAGATGGCAAAGTCGCGCGGATGGCCGATCCAAAAAAAATAAAGGAGATCATGCAGGCTGTTTCCATTCCGGTCATGGCAAAATGCAGAATTGGCCATTTCATGGAAGCAAGGATCCTAGAAGCGCTTAAAGTGGATTATATTGATGAATCAGAAGTTCTAACACCTGCCGCTGAGAAGCATGTGAATAAGCGTGATTTTTCAGTGCCTTTTGTCTGTGGCGCACGGGACTTAGGAGAGGCTCTGAGGCGAATTAATGAAGGTGCATCAATGATTCGAACCAAGGGAGAAGCGGGCACGGGCAATGTGATCGAAGCAGTAAAACATATGCAGGCTATCAACGAACAAATCCTTTCTTTAAAAAAAATGTCAGGCTCTGAAATGAAAAAATGGGCTGCTGAAAACAGGATTCCTCTCTCATTATTGGAAAAAACAAAGCAAATGGGAAGATTACCCGTTGTCAATTTCGCTGCGGGAGGAATTGCAACACCTGCCGACGCCGCCTTAATGATGCAGCTTGGGTGCGATGGAATCTTTGTTGGGTCAGGCATTTTCAAGGCAAAAAACCCCCAGAAAGTCGCGAATGCAATCGTTGCGGCAACCACTCATTACAATGATGCGCAAATCCTTGCAAAGGTTTCCGAAGGGCTTGGAGAATTCATGCCAGGCATAGAGATCGCAAAAATAGAAACACGGATGCAAGAGCGGGGGAAATGACTTTTTGATTTTTGTCTAGAACTCAATTCTTAACTATTCAGGTTGTTTATTTGAGGAATCCAAGCGTATGTTGGCACTACGTAATGTTGACTTGGTGGGCCCAATAATTAACGCCATTGGACGATCTTTTAATAAATTGCATCGTATGCTTTTTTATCGATGGATCAGAACGCTTTTTATTGATCGAAAAGGTCCTTGTTCATGGGTGGAAATGAGCGGCTTTCTGGCTAGATTAACGTTTGTATAGCTTGCTGATAAGATCTGCTTTTGTAATAAGGCCTTTCACTTTTCCTTCTTGCGTGACCAATACCACTGGATAATGCCTGAGCAATCCAGAAACCACTTCAATTGACGCATTCTTTGAAACTGCAGGGGGCGCTTCTTCCATGATATCCTGTGCAGTCTTTCCTTTCTGTTCTATCAGCGCGTTCAATAATGTCGACTCGGACAATAAGCCTATTACACTATGATGATCCATGACGGGCATCTGCGAGATCTCATACTTTTTCATCTTAAGCACCGCATCCTTTATCGTTTCCTGGGGAGAAACGGTGATTATCTTTTCATTCATGACCTCAACTGCCTTGACTTCCTGCTTCTTTTCAAGAAGTTGCAATGTATCAAAGATCTGCTTTGCTTTGGTGAATGTCGGGTCGATGCGATCCGCCTCTATCTTAGCTATCAGGCTCTGCGAGACCCCTGCTTTCTTTGCAAGATCGCTTTGTGTGATCCCCAGGTGTTTTCTTATCTTCTTGATCTCTGATAATTCGAAGCTCATAAGGAGGAATAATTTGTACTTGTTTTTATTCTTTTCGGAATTATCCGGGTAGGGATGGTAAAAATGACCAAAAACGCTTATAAATTGGTTATTATTTTGTAAAGGAAAATGGTCGTATTAACACTGGAACGTCTTGTAACGAAGATCCCTCAGGTATCGCAACATCAGATGAGTCGCATTCTCGAAGAGCAGAGCCGCATCAATTACCAGGAAAAGGCAAACACCCTCATCAGAGAAAAAAATGCATGGCTTTTGCTTCCCCTCGAGGAATTTTTTGGAGCCAGAAACCGGGAAGGGGCAGAGTATGTGAATGATTTTGTACACTATGCGCTGCATCAGGTAGGGCCTCTGCCGATTGTCAAGAAAGAAACCACCAATAGATTTTTTGCCGATCTTAAGAGATACGCAGTAACAAAAGATGACCATTCAGTGCAATACTTGCATGACCAGTTCATAGTACATAATCCGATACTCTACGAATTCATGCAGGCAATGTCTATTTTAAGTACCAGGATCGCAAGCATTGAAAATCCGATGCTGCCCAAGAGTCAAAATTATCAGGCGCCCTATATGGCCGGCGTCTTTACCCATGCTTTGCTGATGCGCCAGGCCCAAGTGAATAAGCATTCATTGCAGTAGGGTTCCACCTTTTTTTATGTGAGAAGCAATAAATCCCTGCAATTTGGCATGTCAAGTAAACAATGGAGCAAACAATCCCTTCCCTCAAAAGTTTTGTGGGCATCGATGCAAGACCTAATCATACGCTTGAGCATTGCCTACATAACGTTAACATAAGGAATTTGGAACGAGATCTCCCTATCAACCCTGAGATACCCTGCCTCTATCAAAAACAGGAATGGAAAAAACCTACGTACCTGCACTGGGCGGCCGCCATTATTGCTGCGTTGAGTCTTGGGGCTGCTTTATGTGAATACAAAGATTCACGATCGAAATCCGAAGTGCGCGCTTATATTCTGGAACGGACCTATCGATAGAATTCTACGATTGGGAAATTAGCGTAAGGATTTTAAGGGTGTTCACTTTACCTGCTCTCAAGGTATCATTCATGAATCAACAAGATCCCAAACCCAGAGATTATCTGAATCCAGCTCTTGATAAGTATGTTGCTGAAACTCATCTTCAAATTCGAGGACTAGTCACTTCGATCGAGGCCACTGTGTCCGATTTGGAGCGAGTAGTACATGAACCAAGTGAGGCACCCAGAAGGCATCGCGGCTTGCTTATCATCGCGGCCCTTGTTGCAGCGATTGGAGCGGGGGGCGCTGTAGCCTACACCTATAAAACATTCATTCAAAAGCCTCCATATTCAACAATAGATAAAAAAGGTCAATAAAAAACTTATTTTTGAATTAATTTTCTGATTATTCTAATTCTTAAAAATTATTCCAATCAGAATAATACCAATAGAAATCTATATAAAATAGGTAAAACTCTGTACATTAAAATCAGTTGAGGTGGTTTTAATTATGGTAAAGATCGAATATTTTACTTCTGAAAGCGTCACCGAGGGCCATCCCGATAAGATCTGTGATCAGATCTCAGATGCAATTCTTGATGAGATGCTCAGGCAGGATCCCGAAAGCAGATGCGCGGCGGAATGCCTTACAACCACTGGAACGGTGCATGTGGCTGGCGAAGCGAGAACCAAAGCGTATGTTGATATGCAAAAGATCGTTCGGCAGACGCTAGAAAAAATCGGCTACACAAACGCTGCATTCGGTATGCATCATGAAGATTGCGGTGTCTGGAGTGCGCTGCATGAGCAATCACCAGATATCGCGCAGGGCGTTGATAGCAGCAGCGATGACAATCTCGATCAGGGAGCCGGAGATCAAGGCCTTATGTTTGGATTTGCCTGTACTGAAACTCCCGAACTTATGCCATTTCCAATAATGATGGCGCACAAGCTCACCAGAAGGCTTGCTGAAGTGAGAAAAACCGATGTGGTCAAGGGCCTAGGCCCCGACGGGAAGAGCCAGGTTTCGGTTATGTATGAAGATGGCAAGCCAAAAAAGATCACAGCGGTAGTTATCGCGCAGCAGCATCTTGATAGCGTTTCTGAGGATTTTCTTAAGAAGGAGATCCTAGAAAAAGTCATCAAAGTCGTCTGCGGAAGCTGGATAGATACTAACACCAAGATCTTCATAAACGCGACCGGAAAATTCGTTATCGGCGGACCGCATGGAGATGCCGGATTGACTGGAAGAAAGATCATCGTTGACACCTATGGCGGTTATGGGAGGCATGGCGGCGGCGCTTTTTCAGGAAAAGACGCATCGAAAGTGGATCGAAGCGGAGCGTATATGGCTAGATATGCTGCCAAGAACATCGTTGCTGCAGGCTTGGCTGAAAAATGCGAGATCCAGGTAAGCTATTCAATTGGTGTCTCAAAGCCAACATCGATTAATTTAAACACGTTCGGAACTGGAAAGGTCCCTGATGAGAAGATCGTTGCTGCAGTCTCAAAAGTGTTTGATTTCAGGCCACGAGCGATAATTGCCCACCTAAAATTGAAGCGGCCAATCTTTAGCAAGACAGCCGCCTATGGGCATTTTGGGAGAGAAGACCCCGAATTTACCTGGGAGCATACCGATAAAGTCGCTGATCTGAAAAGAGAATGCGGGTTTAAGTAAGCTTTTTATTATATTTTTCTGTTTTTCTTTTTTCTATTATCTCAATCTTGAGTTATTATTTCTAACCAGATCAGGTAATGATCAGATACTTCTTTAGAAATTCCTTCCTTAAGGATACCATGCGACTGTATTTCTGAGAAAGCCTCATTATTGACAATAAAACGATCATAGGCACAATTGGTAGCGGCAACGGTTGTATCCTGTTCATCGTTTATGATCCAGTTCCAGGCATCAAACTCCAACTCATGCTCGGGATTATAATATGAACAGTCTGCATTGAGGTCTCCTGCTAAGATTATATTGCCGGTTGTAGCGATGATTTGTTCAAGAGCTTCCAGTTCTTCCTGCACATAGTCAGGATCGATGTGGATATTATAAACAGAAAAACTATAGTTTTCAATCTGAAAAGTAACCTGAATGGGCGGTCTCTCAAAAATATTCTGGTACTGTGGATTAAAATCGATGGTCTCTGTGACCGTGATGTTTTTATGCACTACTATGCCATATTGTTCCTTACTGCTGGTTGTTCCTGCTCTTGAGGAGATGTGGCAATTGTAATCCGCAAGCTGTGCGCAAAGCAGGTTAAACGAACTCCCATCGATATCGCGAATTTCCTGTAGAAACAGTACGTCAAACTGCTTGATTGCTTTCAGATAAAACTCCATTAGATTACTTTTCGATGCCTTGGCATCTCCAAATATTTGCAGATTCCAGTTTGCTAGGGTAATAGTTCTTTTGCTTGTATTGGGCGTAATCTGAGTTTGATTAAAAGATTCATCAAGGGGGGTGTCCTTTGGGCTTTCTGAACCTTGTTTGGATTCATCGGGGGTTTTATTCTGACCTACTCCATTTGAATCCTGCGTTTGATTGGGCGCTTTTTGTGGAGGTTTTTTTGAGTTGTTATTGGTTTCTTTGCGTTCTGGTGTTTTATTTATTTTTGTGCTAAGAATTGAGCTATTGGGCAAAGATTGATTTGCGCTTAGGTTTGCAGCAATAGGGGTATCGACAACTGCAGCACCTGTAATCGCTTTAGCTTTTGATTTTTGGGCGACATGGTAGTGGGCTCCAATGACTAGAATGACCAAGATGACAATGCAAATGAGCAAAACCCATTTTAGTTTCATAAAAGATTTTAGAAGATACGCTATATAATTGTTCCCATTGATAATAAACAAAACAAAAAAAGAAAAAAATAATCGATTCTTAGATGTTGTTGTTGCCTTGTCCTGGGCCGTGGTAGATGAATCCCTTGCCATGGGGCACGTTCTTGTGCAGCTTATCAACCCAGATGCCGGTTATGCTAAAGTCCTCTCCTTCAATATCTAAAGTTTCTGAATCTTTCCAGAAGGTGACAACCGCGCTTGTCCAGTCGATCTTTCCATCCTTGATTACTCTGCCCCACACTTTCATTCGGGTCATTTCTTCATCATCAACCCACAGCTCGGCTCCATAACCTCTTCCGGTATTTTGCCAGCTAAAGGACCATCTATTGAAATGACCTAGCTTTCCTTGCAAGGTTATGGTTCCTTGGGTTGGCCCCATTTTTGCAGGCTGGTGTATACATTCACATGGCTCTGCGAGATCCAGTCATGAGGACCCATGGCCTGGCCACAAATCTCAT
>CAZFPU010000132.1:0-6071 GCA_964521145.1 uncultured Methanosarcinales archaeon
GTGTTTTTGGCGCTTCCTAGATCAAAAGAATCATCTGAGGCCAAAGAGGTTTCATTTTCGATGATCATGGGCCCATCGATATTAGCGCTAATATGCATGGTTCTTGGGATTTTTTCATTCCAGATCTTTGGAAAAATAGGGGAGCGATTTGGCTATCGCTTTGATTTGCCCAATCTGCTCTGGATAACGCTTGCCATGGTAATAATGGGTTTCTTGGTTTGGATATTCCTCTATTTCATGGGGTCTACAAAAAGCAGGACAAGCGAGACCTGGGGCTGTGGCATCGGAGCGCAAAATGCGAAAATGGAATATACTGCATCAGGGTTTTCAGAGCCAATTGTTACTATATTCAGGGGCATCTATCGCACTAATAAAACCAATGAACGCTCGTTCTTTGATTCTTACAATTCAGTTTTCAAGGAAGGCCATGCCTCCATCGAGCTTATGCAGCTTTTCAATAAATATCTCTACCTTCCGATCGCTCGCTGCATGCAGGTCATCTCTGAAAAGCTGTATGTCATTCAAAATGATATTTCGCTCGATCCATACATCTTGTATAGTTTCCTCACCATCGTCTTGCTGCTGATTGCCGCTGGAGGCTTTGCATGAACTCTTTTATTATGTACACAGTTTTGAATACTGCGGCAGTTATCACATTAGCTCCCCTGTATATGTCGCTCATAAAAAAAGTGAAGGCTTGGATGCAGCTAAGAAAAGGCCCCCCGTTGCTCCAAACATACTACAATACGCTCAAGTTGCTTCGAAAGGAAATCGTATACTCTTCCAATGCCTCCTGGATCATGCGCGCTGCTCCCTATTTGAACATAGCCTGCCTATTAACTGCCTCGTTGTTTGTTCCTTTGGTTTTCATAGCGCAACCAATCTTTGGATTTGGAAATATATTGTTGTTCCTCTATCTGCTTGCGCTCGCGAAATTTTTCATGGCTTTAGGTGGTTTAGATGCTGCCAGCACATTCGGAGGTATGGGTTCATCGCGGGAAATGAGCATATCCTCAATTATCGAACCCGTCACTATCCTCATTTTCTCTGCATTGGCATTTTCTTTTGGCACGATGAATTTTTTTGGGCTCTTTGCAAGCACTTCAGCGCTTTTTTTGAGTCAGGCCACGATTGGCCTTCTACTGCTAAGCTTGGCATTGTTTTTGGTGCTCATCACTGAATCTGCGCGGGTTCCTGTCGATAATCCTGAAACGCATCTTGAGCTTACCATGGTGCATGAAGCGATGATTCTGGAGCAATCAGGCAGCAATCTTGCCCTCATGGAACTCTCATCCGCAATCAAGCAGCTTTTGCTCATGACCATCCTTATCAATATACTCGTGCCTTTTGGACTAACAACCTCATTAACCGTTGCCGCAATAGGCATTGGCCTTGCGCTATTCTTGGTAAAAAGCAGCGTGCTTGCGATTATCATCGGTATCTTTGAATCGAGCCTGGTAAAGCTGCGCCTCTTTCGGCTGCCTCAGTTATTCTCCATTGCTTTTTTCCTTGCGCTTATTACCATACTTCTGGAGGTGCTCTAGATGGCAATCGCAATCCATGAGGCGATCGTAGAGCTTCTCTTGGTGCTTATTGTTGTTTTCGCCGCCCTCATAATCACGAGGCGAAACATCTTGGGCTTGTTTAGCTCCTATGCCCTGCAATCAGGGTTTTTGGCAGCGATTGCAGCGATTTTATACACGCAAGAGCATAATCCAATCTTGCTCTATGCCGCGCTCCTCACATTGGCAAGCAAAGTCATTTTTATCCCGTGGCTTCTTAAGAAAGTGCAGAAAAAAATGAGCGTTGCGCGTGATGTAGAATTCCACTATTTGCAGCCAACCAGCACCTTGTTCATATCTGTTCTCATCATCTTGCTCGTGCATCACATCTTCGAGGGGCCCTTGAGAGTCTTTACTTTGGATCATGTGGCATATCTTGGTTCCATCCTTGGCATTTCACTTATCCTCATTGGTATGCTCGTCATGTTCAGCAGAAAGCAGATCATCACTAAAGTGATTGGCTATCTCATGATGGAAAATGGAATGGTATTGTTCAGCATATTTATTGGAGAGATGCCGCTTTTGATAGAAGTGCTCATTCTCATGGATCTCATGATACTGACGCTGATTAGCGCGCTGCTCGCTTTTGGTATCGATTCAACGATAGAGCAATTCCACGTTCGATTAAATCCGCTTAGGAATCTATTCAAGAGGGATAAGCAATGATAGTCTGGCTGGCTTTTTTTGGAATTGTAGCATTCCTCGCAACGATAGTAAGCAGGTCAAGAAATGTCACGAATTCCATTACAGTACTGCATGCGCTATCGATTCTGGTCCTATCTTTTGTTACCTATGCAAACCAGACGCTTCCCATCTATGTGCTTCGAAATCATTATTTTTTCCTAGATGCCCTAGGAATCTATGAGATAATGATAAGCTCCGTTGTCTTTTTGCTCGCGTCTATCTATGCCAGAGGCTACGTCGAAAGTCTCATTAAATCAGATGAACTCAGCCCAAGAAACATCACTCTATTTTATGCCTGCTTTAATCTGCTGCTCACCACCGTTGTGCTTGCCTTTTGCGCCAATAATCTGGCACTTATGTGGCTTTGCATCGAGCTTACCACCTTGCTCTCAGCGATCCTCATTGTGATTTTGAATGCGAAGGAAAACATCGCAGCGGCAATAAAATATCTTTTCATCGTCTCGTCTTGCATGGTATTCTCTTTTGCCGGCATCATCTTGCTTTTTGGCATGAGCAAGCTTGCACTTGGCGAAGGAAGCCTTGAGTGGGATGTCCTGATGCAGCATGCTTCGTCATTTTCCCCCAACCTTTTTGTCTTCGTCTTTTTGCTGACTTTCATTGGATTTGCCGCTAAATCAGGCATCGCCCCATTCCACGCATGGCTTCCAGTTACCTATGCCAAGGCTCCATCAGACGTAAGCGCCCTTCTGAGCAGCAGCGTTGCCAATCTTGGCATCTATGGGATCATCAGGATGTATTCAATTGGAGTTAAAACAGAAGCCGCGCATTTCATCACAAATCTATTGTTGGTATTTGGGATCCTAACCGTAGCAATTGCGGCCTTTAGCATGATAAAGCGCTACAACCTCAAGAAATTGATAGCGTTCTCAAGTATCGAGAATGGCGGAATCCTTCTTTTAGGGTTGTGCGCTGGCAATGTGTTTTGGGTCTTGTATCATACGTTGGCGCATGCGCTTACCAAGACGCTCTTGTTTTTTAGCGCCGGCATTTTTAGGCGGCAGTATGGCAGCAGCAGAATCGAGTTCATGCATAGCTTTTTTTCTTTGCAACCGCTGGCATCTGTTGGGCTCATCGCAGGAAAGGTTGCGATCGTTGGAATGCCGCTCTTTCCCCTGGCCATCTCAAAACTATTCATACTGGCAGGGCTTATGAAAGTGTCATGGGTGGCTGTCTTCATTGTGCTTGTCTGTTTGCTTATCATTGCTACATCCTTCACTTTGTTCATGATGCGCCTTTTGCAGAATGAATCAAAGCCAATAGAGAAATTCGTAGTGCCTTTGAGCATGCAAATACCCATAATCATACTGCTCATAGCTATCGTAGCCTTGGGGATTTATATCCCTTCAGGTTTCATTGAGCTTTTGAATGAGATCGTTACGGGGTTGAAATAAATGGGGTTGGCAAAATACAAGGTATCGGTTAAAAACCATAGATCATTCCCACATACCGATGCAAAACCAAGAAAGAGTGCACACCTTTCCATGGAAGCTCGGTATTTCGATCCTTTACGTAAGAACTGGTAACCATGGTAAAATCAATCAATTGGCTTTGGAAACTGGATGGCTAGATCATTGGATCGATGCCATTGGACAATAACTTAGTTGACAAGAACAAAACAAAAATAAGCGTTATCCACTTTAACAATTTAGAAAAGCGCATTTGACGAAAAATGGCAGGACTATCAGAAGAACTAAAAAAAATAGCCCCGAAGCTGAAGCTTGAAGAGAAATATCAAGATCAGCTGTATAGCGAAATCGCCCAAGAAGATTTCATGCAGACGATGAAGGCCTTTGCTGAAAAACAATTCCAGCTGATATCGCTCTTCTGTGTCGAGAAATTTGAAGGGCAACAAGGATACTGCCTGCTCTATGCATTTGAGAAACAGGTATATCCTGAAATCCTTGTGCTCAAAAGAAGGATAAGCAGCAAGGCTTCTTCGATTGCCTTATTGTTTCCATCGGCATGCTGGTATGAGCGCGAGATTCAGGATGGTTTTGGCATCCTTTTTGAAGACCTATTCGATTCTCGCAGATTGTTTTTGCATGAGGCATTTCCAAAGGATTTCTATCCTTTAAGAAAAAATACAGAAAATAAACTGCCACCGCTGCTCCAAAGAATCCCCCTCGAGCAAGAGTATCAATTCAAGCAGGTGCATGGCGAAGGTGTATATCATATTCCCGTAGGCCCTGTGCATGCAGGCATAATCGAGCCGGGACACTTTCGCTTTTCGGTCATTGGAGAGACCATCTTCAATCTCGAAGTGCGCATGTTCTGGAAACATAGGGGCATCGAAAAGCTAGCAGAGGGAAAATCGCTCGAGTTTGGTCTTCAACTGGCTCAGGCAATCAGCGGTGATGAGTCTGTGGCAAACGCGCTTGCGTTCTGCGAGGCAGCGGAGAAAATATGCAAGGCATCGATCCCTCCAAAGGCCCAGCATCTTCGGGTATTGTTTGCCGAGATGGAGCGCATCTACTCCTTGCTTGGAGACCTGGCCGGGATGATAATCGATGTTGCCTATCCTGCCGGGGCAAGTCAATTCTTTATCCTGCGAGAAGAAATGATGCGCCTGAACGAGCGTGTAAGCGATTCGAGATTTTTGAAGAACGCCATCGTTCTTGGCGGCGTGAAAAAAGACATTCCAATGGACATGCTCAATGACTTAAAGTCCTATCTTGATGGCTTCATGCCTCGATTCAATGATGCCACTGAACATGCCATAAACTCTGCTGGCATTTTAGATCGCTTCGAAACGACCGGTATCGTGAAAAAAGAACTTGTGTGGCCCTTGCATCTGAGCGGCCCGCTGGCGAGGGCATCGGGAGTCGCCTGCGATGTTCGATTGGACCATCCGTATTCAATCTACCCAGATTTTGTGCCATCTCCTCTGATCCTGGACGAAGGAGATGTGCTTGCCCGATTCAAGGTGAAAGCAGCGACCATCAAAAATTCAGTTGACCTGATAGCTAAAATAATAAAAACAATGCCCTTAGGCGATATCAATTCCAAATATGTTCCTAAGGATGGCTATGCGCTTAGCCTCGTCGAGTCGTGCCGTGGCCAGAACATGCATTGGCTCTATGTCGAAAATGGGGTCATAAGCAGATATAAGATAAGGGGCGCATCTTTCAACAACTGGCAGGCAATCGAGCATGCGGTTTTGGGCAATATTGTTCCGGACTTTCCGCTGGTGAACAAAAGTATGAATTTATCGTATGCAGGCACTGATTTATGATGCAGAATCTAATAATAACATTTGATTTCAGTAGTAAATCCACTAAATCCCGATCATGACAAAACCAATAATTAATCTATTCAAGCCAAAGGCAACTGAACCAATTATATTCAGGGATGAGGAGTTCGAGAAGTTAGGCATCGTGCTAAAGCAAAAAGTCGATTCGATCTTTGGCAGAAGCCTTGCGTTGCGTGAAGTGGATACGGGCAGCGATAACAGTCCAGAAATAGAATTGGTCAATTTGACGACTCCTTACTATGATGTAGAGCGTTTTGGGATTTCATTTGTCGCTTCGCCAAGGCATGCTGATGTTTTAGTGGTCACGGGTCCCGTAACGGTCAACATGGCAACTGCGCTTAAGAAAACCTATGACGCAACGCCAAGTCCCAAATGGGTGGTTGCTCTTGGCGATGATGCGATCGATGGTGGTATTTTCAAAGGAAGCTATGCAGTGCTTGGCGGTGTTGATACGGTGGTTCCCGTCGATCTGAAAATCCCTGGAAATCCGCCAACTCCAAAAGAGATCCTGAAAGGCTTGCTTGGCTTGATGGAAAAAATGAAGAAACAATAGT
>CAZFPU010000133.1:0-6054 GCA_964521145.1 uncultured Methanosarcinales archaeon
TTGCTTGAGATCAGGGCAATTGAAACCAAATACGCCGCTAGCATCTCGCCAGAAAATCGTGCGCAGCGCCGTTTCCTCAGAAGACTTCCTTCAGACCTGCTGCTAAGCAAGGAATACGATGAGCGAAAGGCGATAGGCGACATCCTTGCTGGCAATATCAGGAAGCGATTCAAGCTCAATTCGACCTATAATCGGCGCGATACTCAGGGGTTTACCTATGAGATACGGTCACAATCTGGCACGATAGAAGATCTTTTCGACAATGAACTTTTGAAATGCTGCTCGTTCTATCCAAGCGGGAGAAGAAAAAGCGACGCGCCGCTTCTGCTGGTGGATCCGAGTATCGCACTGCTTCACATGAATAGGACCAATGAAAAGATCAGCAGCCAGAAGATCAGCACGGCGATAACGTTTTTTGGTTATTTGCCTACTGGCAAGAAAGTCCTTGTTGTCGATGGCATCGAAGGGGAAGGGATGCATTTGCCGCATGGGTGGGTCCATGATTATTTTCGAAGTAATGAGCGATTTGCCCTTGAAAACAGGTGTGAATACATTGTGTACGGCACTAAAGCGACCAATAAAACTCCCCAGAAGGCGATAAGCAAGCTGCGTCACTATAGAACCCCGCGCCTAGAGCCATTCCATGACATGATAGGCAAAGAAGGTGCATTCTCTTTCATTGAGTCCTATAAAGCGAACTCGATACGGATGGAAAGTTTCGTGTCACTAGGAGAGAAACCGGCGGATATTTATTGCGGACTGCACTATAGGCTTACTAAGGTAATCTGAATGTGACCATGCAAACACAGCTCCTTTCGATTGGAATCTTAGTAATCATCCTTGGTTTTATCATAGTGGTAGTTGGTTCATTATTGTCTTCAGGGAAATCAGACACCAAATTCGCAGTTGGTGGTTTTATCGGATTCATTCCGTTTGGGTTTGGCAATGATAAGAATATGCTCTGGGTCGTATTGGCACTGAGCGCGATCATTTTCGTGTTCTCTATTATCTTTCAATTGTATTTGAGAAATAATTAGGATTGGGATTATTCTTTGAGGTTGTTGAGGGAAGGGGTTAGCAATTGGCAAAAGTGAAGTGTTTAGTGCTAAGAGTACCAATGAGACGAGTACCAAGACTGCCCGATACCCAACGAAGACCGTTTCCCATCAATGATGCTTAGTTTATTAAAAAATTAATCGATATCGGCCACTGCCAGAGGGCTCCCATGAAAATGTTTGTTATTATAGCCTCTGGCAATTGGTGAAAGGCATCATTGGGACAAAAACAAATGAACTATTTGCATTTATTGACGCAAAAAAATATCGGAACGCATTTTCATGTGAGCCACTACCAAAGAAAACAATTAAAAACCTCAAATAAAAAAATCATGTATGGAACATAAGACCAAATCGCTCATCCCGCTTCTTAGCATTGTGTTCCTCGATATGATTGGCATTGGGATCATAATTCCAATTCTGGCAGTCATTTTTCTGAGTCCAAATGGGATCTTGCCTCTTGATGCTCCCCTGGCAACAAGAACCGCATTCTATGGGTTGTTACTTGCAGCGTATCCATTCGCCCAATTTTTTGGGGCGCCATTATTAGGGACACTTTCAGATCAGCACGGCAGAAGAAAACTATTATTGATTTCTCTTATTGGAACTGGCCTTGGGTATTTGCTTTTTGCGATAGGCATTTTATCAAAAAACCTCCCACTATTATTTGCAAGCAGGCTCTTGGCTGGATTTACCGGCGGAAATATTGCCATTGCCTACAGCGCCGTTTCCGACCTAAGCACCAATGAGACCAAATCAAGGAACTTTGGTTTAGTAGGCATGATGTTTGGGTTTGGCTTCATGATAGGCCCATTCTTAGGCGGCCAATTGGCAAATTCCAATCTCATTTCCTGGTTTAACGCGGCAACCCCCTTTTATTTCGCGGCATTGCTATCATTGATAAACATCTTCATGTTAATCTTCCTATTCCAGGAAACTTTGCAGACATCAAGAAAGGCAAATATATCATGGACAGCAGGCATTACCAATCTAAAAAAAGCGTTCACAACGCCTGCACTAAATAAAATATTCTTGGTGTTGCTCGTCTGGGGCATTGGCTTCACGTTCTTTGCGCAGTTCTTTCAGGTCTATTTAGTTGAGAAATTCGATTTCAGCGAGCCCAAGATCGGGCTAATCTTTGGATATGTGGGGCTATGGATCGCATTTACCCAAGGGGCTTTGAATAGGCCAATCTCAAAACGATTTCGCGCCCAAAAGATCCTCATGGTATCTTTATTGATGCTTTCCATTAGCTTATTTCTCATCCTGATCCCAAACAAATCAGTGTATTTTTATCTGGTGATGCCTTTGATTGCGCTCTCGCAAGGAATTACGCTTCCAAACATCACAGCATTCCTCTCAAATCTTGCGCCAAAAGATATGCAAGGAGAAGTTATGGGAATCAATCAATCACTGCAGTCAGCCGCGCAGGCTATTGCCCCTTTGGTTGCCGGATTTTTTGCCGCCGCGTATGTTGGGCTGCCTATCTTGATTGCGGCTATCTTTATTTTCATTTCATGGATATTATTTGTGTATTTTTTTAGGGAGAAGAAAGCGAGCGCATAAGCCAAAAGCTATCAGTAATAATTCTTTAATTGGATTTCTAGAAAAAACCTACTTATCGTACTGGCCCTTGACCTTGTATTCTTCTGAAGTGAGAACCTTATCATAGGCTTGGTCGTATTCATGTTCAGGATTAGATTTGGAATAGAACGCCTTGTAGAGCAAGAAAGCAGCCAAAGCGATCCCAATTCCGACAAACACCACGTCTTCGAGCATATTTTAAGTAAAACAGACGCTTGTTTTTAAATATTTCTATGAGCAGTCTGAGAAATTGCAAGGGTTTGGTAAAATAAGAGAGAAAATGAGTGGGCAAAAATATCTTGTTTTTTATTGGCTATCCGTAGGTGATGCCGCTAACCTACATTTTGAACGCCACCCCAAATTCCTTAGAAAAGTATTTATACATTCCAAAACGCATTCCCCTTATGGCAGACGAAGGATTTTTCACAGACAGCGATGGGAACCCAGTGCACAAAAAGAAGAAAAAGAGCCTCTATGAGGACACGCCATTTCTGACCAATTTTAGCGAGCCTGAAGAGGATTCGCAAGACAATGAAGGGGAAGAAGAGTAATTCTTGGTCATATGTCGCCAGAGATCACCAAAAAAGAAACAGCGCTTCTGCCAACAGAGTTTGGCACATTCACCATAACGGTGTTTGAGGACGCCCAGGGCCTAGACCACGCAGCCGTATATACTGGCATTTCAAAGAATGACCCTGTCCTTGTGCGGATCCACTCAGAATGCCTCACGGGTGATGTATTTCATTCGCTGCGCTGCGACTGCAAAGAGCAACTGCACGCGGCCTTGAAGATGATAGCCAAGCAAAGCGGCGTTGTGATCTATCTAAGACAGGAAGGGAGGGGTATTGGGCTCCTAAACAAGATTCGCGCCTATAATCTGCAGGATAGGGGCATGGATACTGTTGAGGCCAATGAGCAGCTGGGCTTCAAGGCAGACCAGCGCGATTACACGTTTGGCATGCAGATGCTTGCCGATCTTGGCATCAAAAAAATCAGATTGCTTACCAACAATCCAAAGAAAATGGAAGGTTTTGAAAATTCGTGCATTGAGATCGTTGAGCGGGTCCCTTTGCTGACCATGCCAACGAAGCAGAATAAAAAATACCTAGACACTAAAAAAGAGAAAATGGGACATTATTTTGAGAATAAGGATTCTATTTGACTGCATACAGATAGGGCAGATGGAGATAGCTAAGAGTCATGCCCTTCTGCTCATCCTGCGCGATTTGAGCGCGCATGTGAAGGCCATTTTGTAAGCAGAGCTTACGCAAGGAAAAAGCAAAGCCAATCACTCCTTCAAGGGTCTGGACCACTTGTTCTATATGATTCACATCGTTTTTTCTTTTTGGATGATCGAGCCATTCAATCGATGCTCCCTGCATAGGCGCCTTTAGCACTGCCTCCTCGGTCTTATTCAGAGGGTAATCGCTCTTGTAGCGCTGCCTATAGATTTCCATGCTTTGGCGTATTCTGTTCGCAAGCATTTCCTGGGTTTCTTCTTTGACTTCCCAAAGATAACAGGCAATGGCTGCATCCTTCTTGCCATAAAGGGCAAATGTGGGGCCATCAGGGCGATTGAACAGTTTTAAGGCTTCAGGGCTTATCTTATCCTTAGGCAGAATGGGCATGTCGCTTCGATACAATCCCCTCATTAGGCCAGTGCTGACATTCTGGATATACTTTCGTTGGCTCATAAAAGTATGGATCATAGAGCAAATTTTAAAGATTTCTATACGAAAGAAGGGACTTTCCATGAAAATCTTTTTTCTTATTGGGTCGGAAATGGGTGGAAATGCATCAAGGGACAAAAACCAATGGACTATTCGCACATGACGCAAAAGCAAAAAAGAGTGGATCGCATTTTCATGGAAGCCAAAGTAATGGAGTTTTTCGAATAATTCTCGCTGGCGCTCGGGTTAGCATCTTCTCGCATTCTATTCATTTCTTCAAAAACAGCCGTTCCCCGTCAGCGTATCTACCCTGGGAAAGAGGGGCACTCGTTTCACTCGACCCCAAGGCGACTGAGCGCAGCGAGGTTGCCTAAAGTGCCAGCTTATTCGATGAAAATTTGTGAATTTTCAGCGTGCCGAAATCTCTGATTTCGTGCATCTAAGCTGAGGCGGCTTCCCCCTTGGCTGTAATTTGTTGTTCCATATATGCTCGACCTACGATGCTAACCTGCAATTATTCGAAAAACCCAAAATAATGCAAACATTTAAAATCAAAAAAAAGAATGAGAGCCCATGCAAAAGAGGTGGCACACGCTTGAGATCATAGTGGATAGGTCGATCCCTTATTGCCTTCTTCTGCTTTTGGGAATAATAGTTCTGGAGATCTTCTTTCCGAATTTTGTCAAACCTTACCATTCTTTCGTCTCGATGCTCGACTACCTGGTAATCCTGGTGTTTGGAATCGATCTTATCTTCAAATACCTGCGAGTTCATTCGATCCCTATATTTTTAAGAAAATACTGGCTTGAGATAATCGCGGTGTTCCCGGCATTTTTAGTGATCCGGCTCTTCGAGGAATTTGTGCGGGTTGCCAATCTTGAGAGAAGTGTCCTAGTGGCTCAAGATACCCTTGAAGTGAGCGAGCATGCAGCGACAAAGGCAAGCAGGGTCCATTATTTTGGTAAGTTCATGCAACCACTGGCTCGAATTCCACGATTTTTCAAGGCATTTCATTTCTATGAAAGGCCTGGACATCCTGAATAAACTATATTCTTGATAGTGTGTGTTTTTGAGCAATAATCAATATAAATGAAAGCCAAATAATGACCATAAATGGGCACACAAATTGACAGTAGGACAGGCGCGCTTGTCTTTGAGAATCTTTCACTCGATTGCCTTGATGAGCTAGTCGAAGCAGGCATAGAGCCACTGCGAGAGGCCCAAATATCAGCCAAAGCAAAGACCCTGATAGGCACGCACGATCAGGCAATGTTTGCATTATATGGAGATGAGGATGCGATCACTTTATTCTATGAAAGATTGGTTGTTCCTAGCACCCAAAAGAAGCTTATCAACGCAATAAATCAGAAATTATCAAATACTAAATCTGAGGATTATGAAACAAACAAAGGGGTCTGGGAAAACAATCGGGCAGAGCTGGATTATTTGGATAAAAAATCCATTGCCTGGCTTGAGGACCCAAGAAAATTGCAGGATATCGGCTATCTTGCACATACCGTGAGTAGGATCGAGCGGGGCTGGGCAATAACAGAGATGTTCGAAGGGATGCAGAAAAGATATGGCATTCCCATCCAGATGACGCTTGTTTTAGAAAAATCAATGAGCTTGACAGCCGTATATCACTGATTTCTATTTTCAATGTTGTCGCTTATCGATGTATCCAAGATATGATCTAAAATCCCAAGACTAAACATATGCAAACAAAGATTGCCAGTACCTATTCC
>CAZFPU010000134.1:0-6035 GCA_964521145.1 uncultured Methanosarcinales archaeon
CCTTCATGGGAATTTCAGAGCAGCGCCAGCGAGGAACAATATTTCCTTTGAGTGAAAACATACCGGTTACTATTTCTAAATAAGCAAAAAAATCAAATTGTCGTCCCTAATATCAGAGTACTTCAGAGTAGTACTGAAGAGAATGTTTATAAGGGAGAAATGCTTACTTATTTCTACAATGAAAACTGCAAATGGCATTGCATTGAGCGCATTGTTGCTGCTAAATCTTAGTTATACTGACTCCTTGGAAGCAAGAACTTCTTCTCGTGCATCATCACCGCCAGTGCGAGCATCGGGGCCTTCTCATCACAGAGCGATGCCTTCTAGGCCGTCGTATAGGGCAGCACCTCAGGGGAATAATGTTCAGAGAGGAATAACAGGATACCAGCGAAAAGCAGAACCAAAAAGTACGTATGGTTCACAAAAACCCAAGCATCATGACTCTAAAGGCCACGACAATCCCTATTTTAAAAAAGCAAAACAAGAACCTCGTAAACAAGTCTATGATTCTGGAAGAAGACACCACAGAGAAGAAAAACGATATGAGGATCATCATGGATTCAAACCAAAATATCATCATGATAAAAAACGTGAAGATATAGTGAAGCGTTTTCATGATTATCGAGACCAAAAACATCCGCATGATTATTGGAGAGGTCATAAAAGAAATCATCATAAGAAATACGATTCCTCAAGAAGACCAATTTATATTGAAGTTCCTGCGCAGCCATCATTTTCAGGTTCATCGTTCTCAGGAGGTTCAACTTTTAATTATTTCAATAGCTTTCCAAGTTATAGGGAAGCGGATAGGGAACCAGAACCCAGGGAGACTGAACCTTTAGAATCCCGTGTGGAGGATAAAGACCGAAGAAGACAAAGTAAAGTGGAGGAAGATTGCTATAGGCTCGAATGCCCTGTTTGGGCCGATATCAGTACGAATGATCGAACGCTCGATTTGTACGTTAAGGGAGCCATTTATGTTTCCTGGCCAATATCAATTGATACTGATGACAAACATATAGTCACTGGCAGTGTTGACTATGACGGACAACCAACTAGATTGGCAATTATCAATGATGCTCGGAAAGGAATAAGCAATATGCATGTTGTTTTTATCGACAGGACTGCTATTTATGGCGCTCCCGAAGGCATCGAGGAAAGACTCAAAGGAAAAATCCCACATGGCTCGATCGGCTTGGAGCCAGACCATGCCAAGACATTATATGGCCTTGTGCAGAAGTATGGGCCCAATGACTCTTGGATCACTGTTGGAGCTGAGAAAAGCCGATCGCTTGAAAGACCAGCCGCTTCCCGATAGTCAATAAAACAAAAACAATAACCTTTATAAATCACCCATAACTTCTACACAGCAATAAGCCCGAGTTCGATATAGAGCGTTGTTAGGGTTAACCAAATACGCTATATTCTCGGTTATGTCCATATGGTCGAAAAAAACACTGACACGGAATTCAAATACTTTGTACGTATCGCCAATACTGATCTTGATGGCAACAAGCCTATATGCTATGCTCTAACCAAGATAAAGGGAGTCAGCTATATGCTCGCAAACGCGCTTTGCAACATGGCGCACGTCGATAAGCACGCGAAGATCGGCTACATAAGCGACTCCGACGTAAAAAAACTTGATGATGTTTTAGCAAACCCAATGCAATTTGGCATGCCACGATGGATGGTCAACCGAAGAAAAAATTATGAGGATGGCAAGGATTATCATCTAATAACTTCTGATCTTAAGTTCACCACTGAAAACGACATCAAGCGATTAAAGAAGATTCGAGCATATCGCGGCGTGAGGCATGCGCTAGGCCTTCCAACCAGAGGACAGCGAACCAAAGCCAACTTCAGAAAGAACAAAGGCAAAGGCTCATTAGGAGTCAAGAAGAAAGCGCAAGCGCCTGCAAAATCAGATAAAAAATAACTAGGTACTATTCAACATGGGAGATCCAAGAAAACACCGAAAAAAATTCACAACGCCTGCACATCCATGGCAGCGTGAAAGAATCGAAGCGGAGAAAGAGATTGTCCAGCAGTATGGTGTTAAGAGAAAATACGAGATCTGGAAAATGAATTCTGTTGTCAAGGGATTTACCGGACAGGCAAAGAAACTCATGGCTCGAAGTGGTTCACAGGCTGATAAGGAGCGAAAGCAGCTCATCGATCGGCTGACAAGACTTGGGCTTCTTAAAAAAGACGCGAAGATCGAGGATGTTCTTGGAATCACGCTTGGAGATATCATGGAAAGACGATTACAAACCGTTGTCCTAAGAAGAGAGCTTGCACGAACGCAGCTACAGGCACGGCAATTCATCGTGCACGAGCACATTGCGGTGAGCGATAAAGTGATTACCGCTCCATCGTATCTTGTTCTTCTTGAAGAAGAGACCAACATCAAATTCATACCCAATTCCACGCTTTCTGACGATGGCCATCCTGAGCGAATCAAGCTCGAAAAGGAAGAGAAGCCAAAGAAAAAAGAAGGCAAGGACGCAAGGAAGGACAATAGGCGCCCTCGAAAAGATGAGGAAAAGAAAGAAGAGACGGCAGCAAAGCCAACAGATTCAACCGAGGCAGCAGAAGAAAAAGAAGCTGAGGAAAAATAATGTCAACACAAGAAAATCGAGATAGGTGGGGCGTTGTGCACATCTATGCATCGTATAATAACACAATCATCCATATAACTGATGTTACCGGAACTGAGACGATAAGCAAAGGCTCAGGTGGAATGGTAGTAAAAAGCCATCGAATGGAATCTTCTCCAACGGCTGCAATGGCTGCTGCCAAGAGAGCAGGAGAAACAGCTTTTGAAAAAGGCATCAACGCGCTGCATGTAAAAATTCGAGCGCACGGTGGTCACAATAATCCATCCTCGCCAGGACCTGGAGCGCAGGCTGCTATCAGGGCACTATCACGAATGGGATTTAAAATAGGGATCATTGAAGATGTAACACCGCTGCCACACGATGGCTGCAGAAAGAAGGGCGGTAAAAGAGGAAGAAGAGTATAATGGAACTTCGGGTCTTAGAGCAGGAAAAAGGCGAAAATAAACTTTCATTCATGGTAAAGGATACTACGCCTTCGTTTGTAAATGCATTGCGAAGGATCATGTTAGAAGAAGTGCCAACCATGGCTATCGAAGAAGTAAGCATCAGCAAGAACAACTCTATTTTGTACGATGAGATGATCGCGCACAGGCTTGGCCTATTGCCGCTAACTACTGACCTAAAGAGCTATGAGCAGGCAGATGATCTGGCAGATATGGAAAAGCTGAGCGCAAAAAATTATGTTACTCTTGTTTTATCGGCAAAAGGGCCGGGGATTGTGTATGCCTCTGAACTGAAATCAAAGGATCCGGCGGTAAAGCCAGTCTATCCAAAAATGCCAATCGTAAAATTGCTTAAAGGCCAAGCACTTGAACTAGAAGCAAAGGCTGTTTTGGGAAATGGCCGCATGCATACTAAGTGGAGCCCGTGCTTGGCATACTACAAGCAAAAGCCAAATGTCGAAATTGGCAATGTTGACAATCCTGAAAAAATCGTTGAAGCCACGCATGGAAACATTGTCGAGATAAAAAACGGCAAGCTCGAAGTCATCAAGGATAACCTATTCAAATATGACATGGCCGGAGTCCTTGAAGAAGCAAGTGAAGGCAAGATCAAAGTCACCTATGATAATGACTTCATATTCCACGTTGAATCGTGGGGCCAATTATCGTGCAAAGAAATTTTGAATGAAGCCCTTGATATTTACAATCAAAATTATGATGATTTTGTTAGTGCACTCAAAAAAGCAGAGTAGATAGTAAAAGGAAAACATGCGGAAAAGTCCGCATGCTAACCACGCTGCCCTCGATGCGGGGGTGGCAGAGCCCGGCCAAATGCGCTAGGTTGAGGGCCTAGTCCCTTAGTGGGTGCGCGTGTTCGAATCACGTCCCCCGCATTTACAATCAAGAGATACCATGAAACGAACTGGACCAACAAACAATGTACTGCAAGAGCTCATTGTAGAGCTCAAGAAGCGAAGCAGCGAGCAGTCCGCTCCTCTTTGGAAAAGAATCGCAGTAGATCTTGAAAAGCCAACCAGGCAGCGAAGAGTGGTAAATCTCTCAAGGATCAACCGCTATACCGAGGACAATGAAATAATCGTGGTTCCAGGGAAGGTATTGGGAACGGGCGATATCGATCATAAAGTCTCCATTGCGGCATTCTCGTTTTCAGGACAGGCAAAGGAAAAATTAGAGAAAGTGGGCGCAAAGATAATTCCACTCTTAGAATTAAGCAAACAAAAACCAGATGGAAGGAACATCAAGATCATAGGATAACATGATAATCGACGCAAAAGATCTACTGCTTGGAAGAATGGGCTCATACGTTGCAAAGCAGGCAATGCTTGGACATAAAGTGGATATCATCAACTGCAGCGAAGCTGTCATCTCAGGATCAAAACAGACAATAATCGCCGAATACAAGCAAATGTATGCACGAGGCATTCCGGCAAAAGGGCCATTCCACCACGCTGTTCCAAGCAAGCTTGTTCGAAGATCAATTCGGGGCATGCTTCCATACAAGAAAGATCGAGGACGAGAAGCATACAAGAACATCCACTGCCACAATGGCGCCCCATCAACCATACAAGATCAGAAGGTCGAGACGCTTGCAAAAGCCCACATGGGTAAACTACCCTACCTCAAATTCATGCGCGTAAAGGATCTTTGCGTGCAGCTAGGAGCACGACAATGAAAACAGTCATAGCCTCAGGAAAAAGGAAGAGAGCGATTGCCAGGGCAACGCTCCAGCAAGGATCAGGCATCGTTAAAGTCAACAATGTATCAATTGAGAGCGTTCAGCCAAAAATAACCAGGATGCGAATCCAGGAGCCAATCATTCTTGCAGGTGACCTTGCAGATAAGGTCGATATTCGGGTAAAAGTGCTTGGTGGTGGAATTGCAAGCCAGGCAGACGCATCGAGGCTCGCAATCGCAAAGGGTCTTGTCGAATTTTCAAAGAATAAGACACTACGCGATACCTATCTTAAATACGACAGAAACCTGCTTGTTGCTGATGTTCGAAGAAAAGAGCCAGCAAAACCAAACAGGCATGGACAAGCACGATCAAAAGTCCAGAAATCATACAGATAAGGTGAAACAATGATAATCCCAATACGATGCTTTAGCTGCGGAAAACCAATCGGACACTTATGGGAAGAGTACCAGCAAAGGATCCAAAAAGACGAAGAGCGAAAGAAGGTCATGGATGACTTGGGATTGGAAAGATATTGCTGCAGGGCAACGTTTTTAGGGCACGTAGACCTCATAGACACAGTCGCGGAATTCAAGAAATACTAGGTGAACAATGGCACGAATGCATTCAGGAAGCAGGGGCAAGAGCGGATCTAAAAAGCCGATCAAGAAAACAGTCCCGGTGTGGGTTTCATACAAACCAAAGGAATCCGAACTTATCATAGCTAAGCTTGCAAAGGAAGGAAGAAGCGCAGCTGAGATAGGAACGATCCTAAGAGACACCTATGGCATACCTGATGCAAGAACACTGTTCAAGAAGAAAATCTCTCAAATTCTTTCAGAAAAGAACCTAAACCCAGAGCTTCCAGAAGATATTTTGGCACTTGTCAGGAGGTCGGTCATGATACGAAAGCATATGGAGACCAACAAGAAGGACCAGACTGCAAGGCGCGGACTTATGCTAACCGAATCAAAGATCAAAAGGCTCACAAAATACTACAAGAGAACTGGCAAGCTCGAGGAGAACTGGAAATTCGATCCTTCACGGGCAGGATTCTTCATGAAGTAGTTTTTTTATCTTTTATTTTTCTGATTTTTTTCAATTTGTTTTTTCTTTTTATCGAAGTTATTCTTCGTTGACTTTATTTACTCTGAGCTTATTTTTATTGTTTGTTTCTATATATTAGTGCAATGAACATTCTTTTTGAATTTTAAAAAGAATGAAGATGGAGTTTTTCGAATAATTGAAGGTTAGCGCCACAAAGGTCGAGCATTTTTA
>CAZFPU010000135.1:0-1743 GCA_964521145.1 uncultured Methanosarcinales archaeon
GCCCTTCAAAATAGAGGATCGATGTGGCATCATGGTTAATTTTGAATCACACACCATTGTAGATGGGGATGCTTGCAAGTCAAAATGCAGAGGCCAGTGCGCATCACAAGACCATGACTTCAAGAAAGTAGAGTTCACGCAGGCGCAAGCTGGCTGTCATGAATGCACTTGCTTTTGCAAATGACCTTTCTTTGATAATAAAATCACTCTTACTTAATGCTCATGGATGAAGATGCTCATGGATGAAGACGAAGTGCAGAACTGGTATGAAGAGGAAAAACAAAGGCTCTTTGACATGTACACCAAAGATCTTGAGGATGGCAAGGATCGGCAAGTAAGCGAGAAGAAATTCCACACAAAGATGGAATCGGTGATGAAGCAGTTCAATGAGAAGATGGATAAGGCGATCAAAAGCAAGGAAAGGCAGATTCGCATGCAGCAGAAATTCGATGCGCTGAAGGAAAGACTACATCTTGGCAAAAAACATGAAAAAAATCCTTAGCGTGCTTGCGCTTGCAGTGCTGCTTAGTGCCTGCTCATCGATAAGTAAAGAGCAAGCTGAAGGCAAGGCGCTCGAATTCGTCAAGGCAAATGTCAAGTTCTACACCAAAGGAAGCGAAAACAGGAGCGATGTTCCAAGCTACAATTTTGATCGGATGACCAGCTATGAAAAAGACGGAGTTTGGAATGTAGCCGTTCACGTATCCGCGATCATTGCCAATGATACCAAAGAAAACGACATCCTGGTTGGAGTCGATAAAAACGGAAAGGTCGTCTCAATGAATGGCAAGGAGGTCCCCCAATGAATCGCATTGCCCTTTTTAGCGTTTTTTGTCTCATTATCTTTATTTTATCGGGTAATACAATGACAAAGGATGAAGGCAGTGGCTCGTTGGAACCTTCAGGTCAAGTTCTTGCATCTGCATACGTGCAAATGCCCAATTTCAATGTCCTGCACGAGTCACCTGAACCAATATTCACGATAATTAAAGATGTCCCGATCCCATCTGCTTACGAAGGTTCGTTGATCCAACTCAAGGATGATGACCTATCGGAATTGATCTATGCTGCCAATAATCTACACATAGAAAGAATGATTGTTTTTTCTGAGGATAAAAAGATTGGACTGCTGCTGCAAGAACAGGGATTTTTAGTGGAATTTTTTGGATAGTTCTTGGGTAAATTGATCAGTAGTCATCATAATTCGCGATGCCGTAGCGCAATGGGTCAGCTTCTCGCGAAGTCTGGCACGCGAGTGCGGCGTTCACTTCGTTCAGCCCCCGGGACTAAGCGCAGCGCATGTCTCTCATAGTGCCAGCTGATATCTCAGCTGAGCCGGAGGCATCGCTGTAAATGTTGCCGAAGGCAGAATGATTTTGCTCAGGTTGATCAAATTACAATTCTCGATCTTAGGCACCGCTGTTTCAATTATCCAAAAAACTCATCTAATCACTATCTCCAAACAACGCATCAATAAGCTCAATGAACAAAGCGCTGCTCCATGCCTGATCCAGACATCCTGCGCTATGCAGATGCGATGCGGAACTCAACTCAGCATGATGACCGATCGCGCCATGCCACAGGAGCTCTTCAACGCTGGCTTCGAGTATTTTTTTTACCCTATCCTCAAAATGAGCAGCATCTAGGTTATGGAGGCAGAGCGCTGATAGATTATTTATCCAAAACCAGGAATCGCCGTAATGATAGCTGATCGGATTTTCACCGGTGTGTTCTGGTTGAAAA
>CAZFPU010000135.1:1753-6028 GCA_964521145.1 uncultured Methanosarcinales archaeon
GAAACAACGCATCTTTGGTATCGATCGTCGCAAGCCCGCCCCATGAGAGCCATAGGCTTTTGAGGGCATGATCAAAGCATTCTTTCCATTCTTCCTTGGTAAGAAGCTGAGGATATGCATAATAGGCAATGAACATGTTTGGCCGAATTGTCGCATCATGCAGGCCATCGCTCAAATTTTTGGAATCCCAGAATTTTGAGCGCACTTTGTGCTCAAGCCGCTGCAGATCATGCTGGTATTTTTTCTTTTTTGTCTTTTGGTGCAAGAATGCATATAATGCAAGCTGCAGGGTCTGGATCTCAACTCTGCAGCCAGCCCTTTCGATAGAATCCATCCACGTTTCTTTGGCATGGCTGAGCATGAATCCGTTCTCAGCTTCATGTGATCTTGACTTTTGTCCGATCGCTTCAAGTTCTTTGAGCAGGATGTGCATCTGAACCGGTGATTTTTTTTCGAGCTGGCTTAGGCGGACAAAAAGCCATCCAAGCGCGTCCATCGAAGGCAGCTTGCTCGCTGTGTTGGCATGCAAAAGCCCTTCTTGAATGCCTTTTGCCTGGCGCTTTATGGCATCTATCACAACACCATATTGTTTCATGAGCATGAATCCTCGAAGGGATATGAGCTCATCGCGAGCCCACACTTGGAAAAACCACGGAAGCCCCGCTAAGACAGCCTGGCGACCACCGCCCTTGTGGATAGTAAGAGAATCAAGCGAATTGATAGCTGCAATGCCTGCGAATTTTTGCTCAAGAGTCATCTTTTTCTTGATCAACTTTGATTCATCTATTCGTTTTCTTAGGTGCTCTTGCTGCTCATCCTTAAGATGCGCCGCGTTTGCATATACAAACCTGCATTCAGAAATCGCTTCTTCTTTTTTTGAGGAAACTGCGCACACGATTTTCTTTGCCTTACACGAAAATGCCTCGAACACAAACCTATTGTGGGGGAATGATCTTCTTATGAAGTCTTTTTCATAGAATCGCTCTATCCATTGCGCCCTGATATCAACATTTTTTGCGTCTGTCTTGAATGCGATGTAGAATTTGTATTCGAGCTGATCGTGCGTCGAGTCTTCCCGATGGTCTGTTTTTTTGGTAAAAGTAACTAGGGTACAGCCTTGCTCCTGTGTTATCTCATAGAATCGGCCCCATACTCTATTGTCATATGATTCGCGCACATCAAGTGCAACTGAGCTATCCTGCGCATCACTTGCCGAAAATACCATTGCGTGCTTATTACTTGGCACGAAAAACGATTCGGTCTTCTTCCCTTTTTTTCTTGTCACACAGAAGAACTGGTTATGCAGATGAGTTACCTGATCGTTTCCTGATGCTATGTTCTCGATTATCTTGAACATGCGGTCTTCGTGAAAGAAGAAAAATCCCTGGTAGCGTGATGATGGGCTGTTGCCAAAATGCGCGTATGACCCATTCCTGTTAGAGAGTAGAAATGATGCGTCATCGCTTTCTTTCTGCAATTGTTTTTTGTCGTATGAATGGATTATTATCATTTTTGGTGTTTTTTCTTATTTTTTATTTATTGATTTTTACCTATTTTTGATTATTTTTTTTGAATTGTTACTCTTTTTATTTGTTTTTTAATTATTAATTGATAGCAGTTAATGGGTTTAGTTATCTAAGTGGTTTATTGGTTGCTGTTTATTGGGTTTTTGTCTATTGAGTCTTTGTTGTTATCTTTTTCATATTGATTCTTGCTTATTTTTTATTTTCAAAAGCGAGTATATTAGGCGCTCCCAGCACGTCGCGCACTTATAATAGCTATCTTAGTGCAATGGTGTGTTTTAATCTTATTTTTTACTGCTTCTCTTTACCACTTTTTTCAACAGCTAAATTATGCGCCTCAATGTAATTATCCACGAAATTCTTCCAGTCGCACATTGATGCTATCCTTCTTGCCTGCATCTTGTTTTGGATTCGCTGCTGGATGCTCTGGCTTTGATAGTTGAACATGACTTCAGTTAGCTGCTTGACCGTGTCCTGATAGTTCTTATGCATTCGCTGAAGGACATAGATTCCCGGGATGCTTTCCTGGACGCATTCATTGCAAAAGAATCTTCCAAAACCAGAAAGATCGGTGGTAACCGATGCGACTCCGAGCGCTCCTGCTTCTAAGGGTGTATAGCCCCACGGCTCATAGTAGGATGGGAATATTCCCAAGTGAGAACCGGTCATCGTCTCATAGTACGTCAGATTCAAGAGACCATCGGCGCCGCTTAGATAGATCGGATAATAGATCACCTTGACAGGATCTTCCTTGCGATTCTCTAGCTGGGCAGCATGGCATGCGTTTAGGATCGCATCATCTGAAGCAAGATCATGGGTGCATAAGGGTGGCAATCCTTTTTTCGAGAAGCGCTTTATCTTGCTTTTCATCTCCAGAAGAAATGTCTTGTCAAATAATGTATCGCTTGTTATCTTTTTGTTGGTAAGAAGGTCAAGCATCGCATTGTTTATAGTGGTCTCCTTTACCTCTTCGATCGAATCCCTGATATCCTGGAAATAGGTCTTGTTCTCAAGGACTTCTGGCTTTATGTTTCTTATATTTCCTGGCACGAATATGAACACAACGATCGTCTTGGCATCTTTATTGTTTTTGAGCTTCTGGTTTAGCTCTCCTAAGGCGCTTATGAGCACATCAATGCCCTTGTTCTTGAACTCATATCTACCGGCAAGAAAGTAGATGAGTGTATTTTCAAGATCAAAATCATAGTAGGGGAAAAAATAAGCGGTTAAGAATTGTTTTATTCGCTCTTTTTGGGCGCTGTGTTTTATGGCGGATTGCTCAATGGTTGGAAATGTGTCTATATCAAGGCCATTGAGCAGCAGCACATCGGCTTTTTTTCCAAGCAATCGCTGCGCTTCCATGGAGGTGATCTCGCTCACGGTGGTGAATGCATCGGCAGTGTTGGCAGCAGCTTTTTCTAAAGTATGTTTTGGCTCAACATTATAGCGCTGCGCTTCCGAATCAGCGTTTATCGTATCCCAGATGCTATAGAGCTCCTGCTGCGCATTCGCCAAAGTTCTTCCCATGGTGGTCGCATGCGTTGTAAATACTGTAGCAATAGCTGGATTGTTTGATTTTAGATAGAGAAGGGCGCTTGCAGCCAGCCATTCATGGCAGTGCGCAACGATCTTTTTTCCTTTCATGCAGCTTTGCAAGGCATCGATCATCTTGCCACACGCGTATGCCCAGGCAACCGGCTCATCATACTCAAATGAGCTTCGCAAGGAATCAACGCGATACCCATCCCACAACGCTTTCTTGATCTCGTTGGTTTTTTTGAGCATCTCCTGGAAATCGACCAAGATCACATTCGGGCTTCCTTCTATTAGCCATTTGCCAAAATGGCATATGATGCCTTCTGCCTTAAGATCTTCAATTATGTTCTTGCAAAAATCATGCGGCAATTCCTCTGAGAATTCAGGGTTATGCTTTCCTGGAAAGAAAGGCCCTACAAGAAAGTAATTCGAGTCGTAATTGGCAACCATCTGGCCTGCTTTTGACTGCACGACCGTGTAGATCCCGCCTACCTTATTGCAGACTTCCCATGACAATTCGAAGACTACGTCTGCTTTTTTCTCCATATTTGATTCCATTTAAATGCATGTTAAAAAGCTTTCACACTACTTGAGAGTGGGATACGGAATAATCGATGCTTTTTTGATCATTACGCTTCCATGAAACTGTTTTTCGCTTTTTTTTGTTTTCCTGTATTTTAATACGCAAGTCTATTTTGGGACCTAGTTCCATTGGTACATCTCCATCAATTGCCAACCTACAAACATAAGAGATTTTCATGGAAGTCTTGATTATTAGAAATATTTAAATATAAATGAATGGATGTTTACCTAACATATTGAAAAGAGGTGTGCTTATCACAAAATCTTTGTTTTTCATGAGTTCCATTTTAGTACTTTCGTTTCTTATTTCCGGATGCGCCAGCACAGAACCGCCTAAGGATCCGATAAAGATCGGAATCGATGTGTTTCCCGGATGGGCGCACGCATTTATTGCGCAAGAAAAAGGGTTTTTTGAGAAAAACGGCGTGGATGTCGAGCTTGTTTTAGATCCTGACTATTTAAGTGTCCAAAATAGATTTGCAAATGACGAGTTAGACGGGGCCTTTATGGTTTATGCTGATGCCATCTACGCATATGACAAAGGTATTCCAGCCAAGGTCGTGTATATTTCAGATTATTCAGTAACAGCTGACGTTATTACAGCAAAGCCAGAATACAAAACGCTTGAGGATTT
>CAZFPU010000136.1:0-6011 GCA_964521145.1 uncultured Methanosarcinales archaeon
GTATTTCTTTTTTAGCTTTTATTTTAGAATATTTATTTTTATTTTTTTATTTGGGTTCAATGGGCCTCTATTGGTTTTTGAATGGTTTTTGTTGATAGAGGTTGTTTTATTTAATTCGTCATTGGGTTTCGTGTTGGTTCTTATCACTTTTTATATTCAAAGGCGAGTTATTTAGGCGCTCCCAATGCGTCGCGCATCTTATAATGATATCTTAGTGCAAGGTATTGTTCAAATTAGCTTCCTTACTTTCCTTTCATCAAGAATTCCTTAAGCTGCAATGCCGCTTTCTTCCTAAATTGCTTTCTTTGGCTGCAGTCTTCGTACTCTGCATATGCTTTTGTGCTATTTTCAGGAACAAACAGTGGGTCGTGGCCAAATCCGTGGCTTCCTTTGGGCTCCTTTGCAATGGTTCCTTTCTCCTCGCCTAGAAATGAGATCGGATCTTTTCCTTGCTCACAGTACGCAACGGCTGAGCGATAATATGCAGTCCTATTCTCTTCTTTCTCAAGCAGCGTCAATAAGCCCTGCAAGCCGATCCTTTGATGCACGTATTTTGAGCACGTGCCTGGAAAACCCTTGAGCGCTTCGATAAACAAGCCTGAATCCTCGACAACAACTGTCTTTTTCAATTCGTTGGCAAGCCTTTGCGCTGATTCCTTGGCAATCTCTTGGGGATCATCAGATCGTAATTCGAGATATTCCATCCTGATATGATTTACTTTGATCTCTGGCTCAAGAACCAACTTGAATTCCTTGACTTTATTCTCATTTGAGGTCACGAAGTTTATTTGCATAGGATTTTGATAATTGTGCGGATATAAAAATGTTCTCGCGAGGGCAGGGTTTAAAATTCTCGCAATCGCTCGGATCAGCCAGCGTATCTACCCTGGGAAAGAGGGGCACTCGATCGCTCGACCCCAAAGTCACTGCCTACTATCATTAGGCGATGCTGGAGCGCAATGAGTCAGCTTCTCGCAAAGTCTGGCACGCGAACGCGGTATTCGCTTCGCTCAACCCCGTGGCAAGGGACTAAGCGCAGCGCATGTCCCTGATAGTGCCAGCTGATATTTCAGCTGAGCGGAGGCAGCGCTCTAAATATTGCCGCAGGCATAATGAATCTTGCTTTTCCTGTTTTATTTACTCCCCCTTGTCGATAAATTTGTAAGGGTCACGATGCTCGACCGTAAGTCCACTAACCATCATTTTAAACCCTGTCCTAGAAAAATAATCAAAATAAAACAAAACAAACTCACTGCTTCTTCACAATATCAGTCTTCAAATGCAGTTCCTTAAGCTGTTTATCGGGAACATCGCTTGGCGAGCCATCCATAAGGGACTGCGCGGCTTTATTCTTTGGAAACGCGATGACTTCTCTTATATCAGTTAGGCCTTGCAATAATGCTGCCAATCTATCGATGCCAAGCCCAAAGCCAGCGTGCACCGGAGCGCCATATTGGTACGCTTCCAATAAAAATCCAAATCGTGATTCGATGGTCTCTTTTGACATGCCAGTTATTTCAAACATCTTTTGCTGCAATTCAGGGATTGTGTTTCGAACAGAGCCTGAAAACATCTCGGTCCCATTGATGACAAAATCATACTGATAGCTTGAAACCTTGGATGGGTCCAATTCAAGGTATTTCAGATCCTCTTTCTTGGGCATGGTGAAAGGGTTGTGGCCAAAGTCCCACTTATTCTCTTCATCATTCCATTCAAACATGGGGAAATCGGTGACAAAACAAAATGCATACTCTGCTTCCTTGATAAGGCCAAGATCCTTTGCGAGTTTTGTGCGTATTCGGGAAAGCACGTCATTTGCCAGCTTTTCCTTATCGGCGGCAAATAACAGCAGATCGCCGGGTTTGGCGCCTATCTTTTCAATAAGGATCTTTTGGATGTCTGCTGAAAAGAATTTTGCGATGTTGCTTTCAAGTCCATTGGCAGTAACCTTCATCCATGCAAGCCCTTTGGCACCCTGCTGTTGGGCAAACGCGATAAGGTCATCAATTTGATTTCTGCTTAGTTTTTCCGCACAACCTTGCGCGTTGAGCGCCTTTACGATCAGATTGTTCCCAATGGCTTCCTTGAATACCTTGAAATCAGAATCTTTGACTATATCAGTTACCGTCGCGCTGTGCATGCCAAATCTAAGGTCTGGCTTATCGGTGCAGTACTTTTCCATAGACTCGTCGTATTTTATTCGCAAAAAGGGAGTCTTGACATCCTTGCCAAGATTTTGCTTGAAGACATGCTTAATCAATTCTTGCGTCAGATGAAATACATCATCAATATCGGCAAATGACATTTCAAGATCCAATTGAGTGTGCTCAGGCTGCCTATCTTGACGCAGGTCCTCATCTCTTAAGCATCGCGCGATCTGGAAATATTTGTCATAGCCTGCTATCATCAAGATCTGCTTGTATATCTGCGGGCTTTGCGGCAATGAATAGAATTTTCCCGGATGGACTCTGGAAGGAACCAGATAATCGCGCGCCCCTTCAGGCGTTGTCTTTATGAGCATTGGAGTTTCTATCTCTATGAATTCTTTTGCGTTGAGGAATTCCCGGATGCTTGCGATCATTTTATGCCTAAACATCAATCGCTGCTGCATCTTTGGCCTTCTTAGATCGAGATATCGGTATTTTAATCTAAGTTCTTCAGATGCGTCCATCCTATCATCAATTTCAATTGGGGGAGTTAGGGCTTTATTGATGACTTCGATCTCATCGACTAATACTTCAATTGCTCCGGTCTTCAGATTTGGATTTTCAAGACCCTGGCCTCGTTCCCTTACTTTCCCTTGGATTGCTATGACATCTTCTCTTCTAAGAGCTTGTGCTGTTTCAATGAATGAGCTTTTATGCTTTGGATCAAAGACAACTTGAGTAAGGCCATACCTATCCCGAAGATCTATGAAAACAATGCCCCCATGGTCTCTTGATGATTGCACCCATCCATTGAGGGTTGCATTAGATCCCGCGTCTGTTTTTCTTAGGATTCCGCACGTATGAGTTCTCTTCATCATTTGATCATTCCCTTCATGTGCAATTCGTATGCAACTTCTTCAAGTTTCTTTAAGTTCCATTTTATTTGATCGGATTTCTGCCTAAGCTCGCTGTTTCTTAAGTTGAATTGTAAAAATTGCCCATAAATTTCATCAACGAGGTCTTTTATTTTTATTGCGTCCTGATATTTTTTGTTGATGACTGAATTGACGCCCTTTCGCATCAGTTCACCGGTCAGATCGCATAATCCAAGCAGGAAGCTTTCAGTATCGACATTAAGGGTTTTCTTGGAGGGCATCTTGCCATCTTTTTGGAAATAATAAAAGCATGCGGCTTCCACATACTCCTGGTATGCGGTCTTGTTCATATTGGTATCAAGCGTGATGTTTTTCTTATCCAGTTCTGCTTTTTTTGCTTCTATCTCTTTTAGAGCTTGGCTTGCTGATTTCATATCATCTCGGTGGACTGCGTAGATCACCCGTTTTGAAAGCATGATGACTTCTCTGGATAATTGTATAAGTTCTTCTCGCTTTTTATCAAAATCATCGAGTTCCTGCCTGATCTTGTCGAATTCCTTGTTGTCTAGCATAGTTCATTGGTATTGTAGTTGTTTTATAAAGGTTTTTAGGTGTATTTCTGCAAGATTCTTTAAAAATTTAACTACTTATAAATAGTAAAATCAGAAAAACTTATAAAGGTTCAAGTTTTCACAAACATATGGCACCAATTGCAAGGCATGGATATCAGTACAAGGTACTCAGAGATCAAAATGGATTGCAAGTATTATACGAACACAGAGAAGAAGCAGCAAGGAAATATGGGGATCTTCCAGAAGGGTTTGTTGTCCACCACATCGATGGAAACAAATTGAACAACCGATGGTCGAATCTAATTCTTATTCATCGGAAAGATCATTTTAGGATTCACGTAAAAAAAGACTTGGAAGTAAAGAACACGCAAGCAAATAATTCTAGATTCTTCTTCAAAATCCCCAGAATATGAAGTTTGAAAGCCTTGATTGGGCGAAAGTAATCTTTCTTTTTCAGAAATCTTTTTAATGAAGGTAGCATAATAACCAATATGAAATCCCAACTCCTAGACAAGATAGCGATATTCCTTCTAAAGGATGGATTTACCGTAAAAACACTCACCAGAAACTGTTTTGACCTCCTGGCGAGGAAAAAAGACATAATCATCCTCATAAAGGCCCTTGAAGATGCAAACGCCGTCATGGAGGAGCATGTCAATGAGATGATGCGATTATCAAACTATCTTAAGGCAGTTCCACTTATCGTCGCAGAAAAGGCATCGGATAAGCTAGAAGACAACGTGCTGTATTCTCGTTTTGGGCTGTATGTCCTCAATCATGCAACTTTTGTCAATTGCATCCACCATAAATTCCCCTTCCTCAAAAGGACGCAGGCCGGGCTTTCAGCAACAATTGATAATCTAAAACTCAAGGAGCAGCGCGAGGATATGGGGTTATCGTTAGCAGCGGTCTCAAAAAAAATAGGGGTCTCTTCTCGCATGATCGCAAAATATGAGGGCGGGGCATCAGAGATAACCTTAGCAAAGGCACAGAAACTCTACTCACTCTTTGGCCATAGGGTCTTTCATGAGCTAAACATTTTTTCACGAAGGCAGCAGATGCTGGATTCGCACACCTCCCTTATTTCAAAAAAATACGTTGAACTGGGTTTTTTGGCAACGGACACGCACAACGCCCCATTTGATATCATAGCAAAAAAAGAGGATGAGCTCATCCTAACTGAAGTTGGCGATAAGAGAAAGCCCGATCTGAATTCATTATCGCAGCTATTGAATGCCGATAAGCTGGTCATCTACAAGAAAAAGAAGCCAAAGGATATGCCAGCGATAACCAAAGAGGAATTCTTGGAGTTTGAGAAGGCAAATGAATTGATTAAATTTTTGAAGGAGTTCTGAGATTGAGATTGGTTTGTTTATGGGTCTAATTTGAAGTTTTTGGCTCTATTAATACTTTTAATTTTGTGCACAAATTTGTAAAGGAGCAGGCAGCAGACGGTCAAAATCTGCTGATTTTGCCCTATGCGACACCCCGTAGGGGGCAACCCCCGTCGCATCTGCGCCAGAAAGTGTGCTTGACAACGCCGCGCTTGATTTTCCATTCTTCGAAAACTCCTCTTGCCTTGCGCGGCTTCACGTTGCGAGCCAGTAATGGGGCGAGCCTAAAATTCATCGCTTTTTAGTATTAGGTTCCCAAAGAACAAAAATAAAACTCAAAATCAAAACAATGATCACTCTGTAAAATAAGGAAAATGTTTCTCGTGCAGTTTCGTCCTTTCGGTATTGCTCATGAAATCCTTGAATCCAAACGTCAACGCCTCGTTCTCAAGCTTAATTGAGAGATCGTGCTCTTTTGATGCATACAAGGCGGCGAGCTGGAATTCAAAGCTTGGCTCATTGATGATGGTCTCGTAATCATAGACCAATTCCACTTTCTGCTCCTTCTCGTTTAATCGAAGATATATCGACCCATAGCCCATCTCATTATGCATATAGAGCAAGTAGAGCTCATGCGTTGCTTTGGCGACCTCTGCCTGCATGGTTTGCATATCCATTGGCTTTCCATGCTTAAATCCATGCGCGCTTGCGCTGCTAAGCCCAGAGATTGTAACCGCTTCCTTGAATGCATCCTGCAGGTTCTTTGAGTCCAAGAGCAGCTTCATCTGCAGATGATCGATCTTTTGGACAACCTTGAAATTAAGATGCTTGTATTTTTGGTTGAAGACCTGGGTTAGCAGGATTAATTTCTCAAGATAATCATCGGTATTTCTCTCTGAGCGCTCATAGAACTTATCCATGTAGCGTGCAAGCCGAACCATTGCACTAAGGTCTTTGTAGAATGCCCCTTGGAATGCTTTGGCCATGAGAACATTGAAGCTAGTTGTTATTTAAAGATGTCGGAATGGACAGTATCTCCGATATTTAAAAATACAAAATTCCAGCCCTATTCAAATTGGAGTT
>CAZFPU010000137.1:0-5995 GCA_964521145.1 uncultured Methanosarcinales archaeon
GCGGGGGCCAGTATTGTCTGTCTTGAAGATAGGGCGTGTTGCTGCAACTCTGAAGAGAAATGCTCAAAGTCAGGCAAAAAGCAATATGGAAAACCCAAAGTTGACGCTGTGTATATAAGAAAATTGCTCTCTTCTGCATACCTAAAAAGATCAATGAGATGAGGCTCTACATCCCTTAGCTTTGGAGTTATGCCTTCACTCACTGGATCGCCCTTGATGGGACGAATAAAATTCAGGCAAAGGCATGTAACTGATGGGAACTCCTGGTTCAGAAAGATGGCAAAGTCACGCAAAGCCTTGTAATTTAAGGATGTGATCGTGTGCTGCACTGTAGTGAATTGGATCGAGGTGCCTGCCAGATTGCGCATACCTCGTATTGTTTCATTAAACGTTCCCAAAGCCCTGGTTATTTCATCGGATACCTGTTCAATGTGGGAGTGCAAGGACACTTTGCATTCAGTGAGTCCACACTTTTCAAGCTCTTTCACATAGTTTCGATCTCCTAAGGCAACCCCGTTGGTTTCTAATGACACATTTTCTATCCCAAGCGACTTCGCGTAGCGTATCAGCTCGGGCAAATTCGGCAAAGTCGTCGCCTCGCCGCCGCCTGAAAAGAGGATGTGTTTTGAATCGCGGGCAGCCTGCTGTATTTTTTGAGCAATTTCATCGCTGCTTGGCTCACTCCAGATACCCTCTTTGAGAAATTTTTGGGTTTGACAAAAGCTGCAGTCCTGATTGCATTTGTTATTGATGCCTAGGTTTATCATGCTCTGGGTGCGATTCAAGAACTTAAAAGGGTTGTGCCAGAACGGCTTAGTAGAAAACTCTTGCTTATCGCTCGGGTCAGCATCTTCTCGCATTCTACTGTTTCAAAAATGACAGCCGTTCCCCGTAGGGGGCGTTCCCCCTTGGCTGTTGATTTGTAATTTCCTATATGCTCGACCTACGATGCTGACCCTAGTTTTCTACTAAGCCGCCAGAACAGTTACTCATGGCCAAATACACAATGACTTCCTCTTTTTTGCGCAGATCCTATAGAACTATTTGCTTTTTTCGACGTGCTTTACCATTTTATCTTACATTTCTAAATCTACAAAAAGGAATGGACCAAAAATAAAATGCGCTCTTAGAAATTAATACAGCAGCACTTTGTTTTGGCTGATCGCATCTTTTAAATGCTGCTCAACTCTGTGGTTGATCCCATTGAATCGCTCTGCATTGGTCAGTTTTATTTCCTCTAAAAAACAAAGATCCCTTGCAAATTTTATTTTGATATCCTCAAATAGGAGCTTTCCATGCTCGGTAAGCTTTGCATATTTCTCAACGACCTCGATGACTTTCGCGTTCTTGAGATAAAAAGAAAGGAAATGATCCAGATGCATGGGATTCCTATCCTGCATAGCCAGTATCCTATAGAAATGCTGCACCGCAACAAATGCATGCAAACCCAAAAGACAGCCGCGCATGTGCCTAGCATCGGGGCGATATGCAGAATAAAACTGCAGGGTCATGTCATTTTCAAGCAGCGGGTATTTCCAGTCAATGATGTTAAAGATAGTGTGGTGTATCTCGTGAATAAGCGCCTCTGCCTGCGTCTCATCCTCATCGGTGTATGAAAGATACAAAATCCCAGGACTTCTCGAATAGCTAGATGAGAATTGCTTATGCGGCGCATATCCATGGGGCACCACTGCATCCAGAAATCCATAGATTTCAGCATAGATCTGCGGAGTTTTTTCCAATACGAGCTTATATGCAGCCTTAAACTGCCTAACCCATTCTTTTTTCTCCTTTGTGCCAAGATCATAGGCTACAAATACCTGGTCCGGATGGTCATTATTCACATTGTAGGGATTGCGATCCTTATCCAAGAAAAAAATATCCAAAGTTATGGCGCTATCTCTGTTTTTTGAGATACTCGCAAGCACAGTTCCTTCCCTTGAGAATATGAATGAATCATCTTTTTTTTCAACCACATCTATGACAGAAGGCACCTCTTGGTTCAGCTCAATGCTGAAATCGATGCCATCAATTTTGCAGGGCATCTTTGCTTCAGTGCCAAGTGAAAGCATCCGAACGCATAGTTCCAGCAATAGCTGCGATTTTAATCTTCTGATCTGAGCATGATCTTTGGCATCAAGCATGCCGTTACATAGATAGATGACATAGGAGCGAGATAATAAAGACTGCATTTCTTTGCTGTGCTTAAGAGCTCTTGTAATTATCATCCCTTCTTCGGGAGTAAGCAAACGGCCCTTCAAGAGCATGCGCACCGTATCTGAAAACACAGCCTTAGTATGTTGACTATACAGATCCTTTACCACGCCATCCGTAAAATAAATCCGCTTTATTTCCTGCATAGTATCTTGGAATCCCTCACCCCATGCTCACGAAGCCAAAATCGTAGTAGCTATTGACGCATTGATGGATGGTGCTAGCCTCTATAGTGTCATGCAGACATGCAGTAAACTCGCGATTCAAGGAACCAAGAGTTCCCTTTGTTTGCAGCGTATCGATTTTGATTTCCTGCACAAAGACAGCTGCATCATTATCCTTGCCCAATGCCATCAAGGATGCGATGGCTCCTATAATAGCATGCTGGTTACCTAAATTGTCTTTGAAGATCGCAAGCGCTTTTTCATACGAGCGCATCCGATACTGTGACCATGCCAATCCAAGTTCAGGATTAAGGGCTCTATCCAGTAAGAACTCGTCTTGATTTGCTTCTATCGCTGCACTGAATAATTGTGTGGATTTATTATAGTCCATTTCGAGATATGCTACCCAGCCTAAACCAGTCAGCGCGGGTTTGGTTGGCTGGCCTGCAATCGATTCGTTGAAATAATGCTCTGCCTCATTAAATCTAAAGAGCATGAGATTGAGCCAACCGATATGATCTAATAGATATTGATTCGTGGGATCCAATACCAATGCCCTTTCAAATGATGCCAAGGCCTTTGCGTATGGGTCATCATCGCCAAACCTATCTCCAATGGCAAGATGGAGCTTAGCTAGCGAAACCAAGGTGCTGGCATTGTTGGGATTTTTCTCGATCTCATCGCTGAGCCTTCTGTACTCAACTTGTTGCTCTGCGTTGAACCAGCGCTCCATCTCATCGATTGGTTTTTCTTCTGTTGTTGCATTTTGATTTTGCGCAATTTTAGCGTTTTTTGAGCAGGCGCTTACCACTAAACATACCAATAGGATACAAGATACAATAGTCAAGAATCTAAACAGCTTTTTCTTCGAAAAATCCATAAGGGGGAGTAATTTTTTTTATTATATAAAGGCTTTCTTCAGCTTCTCGTGAAGTCTGGGGCACAAAGATAGCCGAACGCCTACTTCGTTCGACCCTTGACTATGAATAGGCGGTGCCGTAGCGTAATGTTGAGAGAGCGAAGGCAGCGCACTAAAATTTGCCGCAAGGCGAAATGATTTTTGTTATTCCTAATCTTATTCCAGATGGGACAACCTCTTGTAGCTCGTTATTGGGTTTAACACGCTCGATCTTTCTCAAAAGAAATGATTTAATTACCTCCTCAAAATCCCCCTATTCATGGATCCTATACGGCTGCTCTTGGAGCAGAACTACCAGCCTGAGCACTTTGGCAAGGAATATTGCAAACTGCACACGTCTTCGCAATATCCTATGTTTGTTGCCACTTCCTTGGGTATCAAGCCTGTTTTTGACGACTGGATCCCTGTCTCAAAATTCGATGAGTTCGTGCAGATATGCAGGCAATATGATATGGTAGTAGAGCCAGATGTTGTTTTTAGGCATTCAAGCAAAGACAAGCAAAACCTCGTTGGCGGCAAAAACATAACCACAACGTATCAGGATGCGCATCCCTTCTCAAAAGAGAGCAAAGAAGGCACGGTGCATGTTTTTGTCTCAAGATCCAAAGAAAAGGTGCTTGATGCCAAAAAATGGGGATGGTACTCGGTCATAATCAATAATCGCTCAACCAACAAGCCATTCATCGATAACCTGCGATTTGGTTTTTCATTGGGGTTTCCTGATTGCTGCATCGATTTTTTCAGGGAGTACAATAACTGGCATTATTATTCGCATCCATTCGAGACCTATAAAAATACCCTGCCCGAGACAAAGTCCTTTGGATCCTACCATTGCAATAATTATATGATGGATAGAACCTATTTTCTGATACACCATCTGCCCTGCTCATACCAGTGCAAAAAGACAATTGCCTTAGGCAAAAAAATTGAAGAGGCAATCCAAAAAACAGAGCCGAAATTTATCGAGTGCGCACAAAGGATCCTGAAATTGCCACTACTTGTCTTTGAAGAGCAGAATTTCATCGTATGCGATGGCACGCTTTCCAGGGAAGAGGAGGCAGAATCCATTTCGTATACAAACTGCCATTATTTTCCTAATCCTTCAAGAAAAGAAGCTACGATCGACTTTTTTGATTCAATCAAGAAGGGAAATAAGGTTGTGTTGGAGCAGAATAACCTGGTCATCCAACAAGATGAAGAAGTGCTAAAAAAAATCCCTAAGAAAGAGAACTGGTTCATGATCGATTTTGCATAAAAATGGATATAGATACACAGCTGGCGGATCTGGAAGAGATGTTTGGGTTTCCAATCAAGAGACGAGAAATTACTCTTGAATCAAAGGAGCCCTACGATGAGAATGTGACCTATTCATTGTGCCATCGATTCTATAATGAGCCGTCCAAGCTACCTGTGGCTATTCAAAAAGCGACTATGGTTTTAACCAATGTAAAGGATAGCCACGACCTGAATCAAAAAGCGATATTGTTTTGCGTGCTTGGGGATCTGTACTATCTGCAGGGGGATTTTAGCAAAAGCCTCGGATGCTATATGAAAGCGCTCAGTAATCAAAAGAAGGATGTGACCCCTTGGGCAGGTTTTCTATTCTCTATTCGAGCTTTAGGCCACTTTGATCTCTTTGAAGATATCATCTTTCATTTTGAGGAGTTCTATAAGGCCTGGGAGATGGATACAAGCTGGGATTTTTCCAAAGAGAAAATCGAGGAGATGCGAAGAAGGATAATGGCCTAGATAGGGTCAGTCCAATTGAAATAAAGATTGCCCGTTAAATTAAGGTTGCCGTAACTATCAATGAACCCGACCACGGCGTTTGTCTTGTTCACCAGGACAAAACTATTTTTTGGGGGAGTGCCTGCCGTTTGCTTTAGGTAGACGTTTCCGGTAAGATTGAGATTTCCTTTGTTATCGATAAACGCTACCACCTTCCCTGTGTTGTTCATTATGATATAGCTATTTTTTGGGGGGTTTAGGTTTGATTGCCTTGAATAGTTAAATCCTCTCAGATATAGGTACCCTTTGCTATCAATTGCCGCTACCGTGTTTCCGCTTTTATTCTGGACGATGAATTGATTGCGCTCAGGAGATCTGCAGAGAAGCACTGTGGTATTTGGAACGTCACTGTGTGAAGCACATCCATGGCAGGTGACATTCGCTGTGTAGTTTCCTGGCATTTGGCAATAGGCATACAAAATGACCGTATCGCTATCTGCCTGATCACAATCGGTACCAGCTACTGGGTTTATGCTTGCGCTGCCGTTCTGCACAATCGCGCCTCGAGGATCCCTAAGCGTCAGGGTAAAAGTGTCTGTTCCAGAGCATGCTGCACTGACAGGATCAGAAAATCCGAGTTTTAGGATTGTTATAGCTAGAATAGTTAGACATATGAAGAGACTGTTCCGTATGAGTGCTTTTTTCATTTTCCAATCGTCACTACAACGCTGCCATCATCGTTTGGCATGCCATTTGTCATCAGCATATACACGCCTATTATGAGGATAAGGAGCAGCACGATCACTATTATCAGCAGAGTATGGGTTGTATTTGGCTTCATAATTGGATTAAAGAAGTGGGTGTTTTTATGTTTAGCGATTTTATCTTGGCCGAATTATTACTGGGGTCATCGTCGCTTTCGATTTTTCTATTTTTTTCTTAAGTCTTTAGGATGGTATTTTGCGGCGTT
>CAZFPU010000138.1:0-5966 GCA_964521145.1 uncultured Methanosarcinales archaeon
AACAGTGAACGAGCGAATCCGATGCTACCCCGAGCGAAGCGAGGTTTTCTGCCCTGCCTATAGAAATGAAACATCCGATCTTTGTTCTTATCTTTGCATTATTCTTTCTTGTGAGTGTAGTATCTGCACAATATGTCGATCCATCCATTGAGCAGGAGTTTGATGATTCTGGAATGGTTTCCATTGTAGTGATGCTTGATGAGGGGTTTGATGGTAATGTAATTGATGATGAACAAATTGAAACTGCGGATTCAAATTTAGATGCAGATTCACAGAATGCCCAAACCGAGAAAAGCGCCGAACAGACACCGATCAATGAAAATAGTCAATTGGGTGAAAACTTAGAGGATGAAGATGCATTCTACAATGGGGATGTTAGGAAAGAAAATGCAGAAGGTAATGTGTCAGATGTTACTGGTACAAAAACCGACGTTGATGCCCAATATGACACTGCACAACCCAATGCTGCCTGGATCAATGATAGACCCAATGATTCCAGACCCAATGAAACGATAACCAATGCATTTGACACCAATAACGCCAATGATGACCTAATAGCTGATATTTCAACCGATGATAATTTTGCTGATGATACATCAAAGATCGGTGAAGGGCAGGCTGACGATGCGGGGAAAACTAGAGATACGAAAATAACAAAACCTGCATCTTTACAAACCATATCTAAAAACAATGATATCGAACACAAGAATATTAAATTTAACACTATTGAATATAAGAACGAACAAGAAAGAAAAGAATCGATACAAGAAGCGCAACATGAACTGATCGAATCCTTGCAGGCTTCAAAATTTCCCAAAGCAAGATCATTTCTTCAGATAAAAAAGGATTCTGGTTTCATAATCGATCATTCGTTCTCCACAATTCCTGGCGTTGTGATGCGTGTCGATAAGGCAACGTTTGAGAATCTGAAAAACAACGGGCTTGTTGCAGGAATCTATGCTCCAAGAAAAGTGCAGGCCTTACTTTCTGACACTAAAATACATATCAACGCGAGTGCGACCTGGTCTCAATATTATAATTTGACCAATATCACGGGGAAGCATCAAAGTGTTTGCGTCATTGATACTGGTGTAGATTATACGCATCCGGGGATGGGAGGATGCTCTGCGACTAGCAACATTAATGATAAATCGTGCGCGAAGGTTCCTGGGGGGTATGATTTTTCCAATAACGATGCGAATCCAATCGATGATAATGGGCATGGGACGCATGTTGCGGGCATTGTGGCATCAACTGATACTACCTATCGTGGCGTTGCCCCAGACGCTCGCATAATTGCCATGAAGATGCTTGATTCTGATGGTGGCGGATTTGATGCCGATCTTATCGCTGCAATTGATTGGTGTGTCTACAATGCATCGATATTCAATATCTCGGTCATAACCATGAGCCTTGGGGGAGAAATCCATTATTCAAGCCATTGTGATGATAATGCTAATGAAACGCCTATCGTTGCGTCCATTGAGGCGGCGATTCGAAAAAACATCACGGTTGTCGCGGCTGCTGGAAACAGCGGACAATCAAATGGAATTGTAAGTCCTGCCTGCATAAAAAATGTGACTGCAGTTTCTTGGGCAGACAAAACAAATGTAATCAATAGCTCAGCAGATAGAAACAACTTAACTGATCTTGTGGCACCAGGCACTTCTATTGGCTCGCTTAAGGCGACTACTGCCGATCCCGGTTGCAGCGATATCAGCGCAACAATAACCTCCTGCTCGGGAAGCTCAATGGCAGCGCCGCAGGTGGCAGGGGCTGTCGCTTTGCTGCAAAACTACGCCAAATTCGCAGAAGATAGGATGATGCAGGCAAATGAGACTCAATATGTGCTGAATAGGACTGGAAAAATAATTGTCGATAGCGGTGGCAGTAACCTACCATTCTCACGGATCAATATTTTTGGCGCGTTGCAATATCTCGATACCAAGAACCCGCGACTTTCCTTGTTTTCTCCTCAAAACAACAGTGTGAGAAGGAATGGAACGCTCATTTTGCGCATGAACTCGTCTGAGACGCTCAAAGGAGTGATCGTTGAGATAAACAACACTAATTTTTCCTTTTCTGAAATATATCAAATTTGGAATGTAAACGTAACCAGCCTTCGAAATGGATCATATACTTTTAGGATACATGGAAATGATTCATTTGGCAACCAAAATAGCACACCCTTATACACAATTTTAGTTGATTCAATACCTCCAACATCGGGACCCATGCAAATAAATAATTCAAATGCCAGAAACCAAGATGATCTTCGAATAAACATAACGTTTAATGACACCACAGCGCTTTCATATTTCATTTTCAGCTGGAACTTGACTGGAAATTTCACTAATAGCACCAATGGAACTTTAAGTGGCCAGCAGAATACTATTCTTGTCAATAAAAGCGTCAATGGGTCTCGAGGAAGGGTTGTTGGGATCCAATTTTTTGCCAATGACTCTGCGGGGAACTGGAATGAATCGGGCATGTTTAATTTCACCATAGCAAACTCACTACCAATCGTCACAAATCTTGCGCTCAACAGCTCTGATATCCTCAATCGCAGCAATGGGACTTTGCAAGCATACTTTGGCATTTCAGATACTGATTCGGATTCAGTAAGCGCCTATGAGACGAGATGGTACAAAAACAGCGTGGAGCAAAGCGCGCTTCGAAACCTAACTAACATCTCGGTGCAGAATCTTACCAAGAACGAGCGATGGAATTTTAGCGTGCGGCTCTTTGATGGTATTGAGTATGGTTTATTTTCAAATATATCAATTCAAATAAACAATGCAATCCCTCATCTTAATCTAAGCGCGACAACATATTCTGTCAATGAAACAAGAATCCTAAATATCACTGTAAACGCAACAGACACCGATGGCGATAATCTCAACATAACTATGAATGATTCTTTGTTCATAAAAGATCGGGTTTATTTCACGTGGGCTCCCAATTTAAGCCAGCAAGGAACCCATATATTCAATATAACCTCCAATGATTCGCAGGATATTGATTCACGGCTTGTAACGGTAATCGTGAATGATATGCGCGATCTTGACAACGATAACAATCCCGACTACAACGATACCGACGATGATAATGATGGCATCCTTGATGGAAATGACTTTGTTTCTGGGAATTTGTCGCATGTCAACTCAACCCTTGTATTGAACATTTCAATAAACAGCACCTCAAATTTCTCAAGACCATTCAATGGCACATTCCTTGTCAACATTACCAATAGGACAAATCCTTTAGTCCAATTCGAATTCACCTTCAATGCTACCAATAATTTCGATTTTGGATCGATAACGATAAATAAAACGAACAATGGAAGCAGCGCGATCTCGATACGAGGGGTGGATCTTTCTGCGACCAACGTGACAAAGACCATTTTCATGGACAAGAGAAACTCTACGGTAAGATCAGTCTGCATAAAGGATACCGAGGCAAGTTTTGAAAACATCTCCTCAGCGTGCAATGAAGCAGACGAAACATTGCTTGACTGCAACAATCAAACCAGTGGCGCGTATCTTTGTTTGGACGTTGGCGCACAATATATCATCTCAGGATTAAGTCACAGCGCGCTAAAAGAGCAATGCAGGGATGCAGATGGCGATGGATATGGGGTTGGTTGCCTGCTTGGGTCTGATTGCGATGATTCTGATGCAAGCAAGACAACAACCTGCTCTTCTGGAAGCTCTGGCGGAGGCGGTGGAGGAGGCGGGGGTTCTGGCGGTGGAGGAGGCGGAGGCGGTGGAGGGGGTATTCAAAACATCAACGACACCAAAGTCCAATACTTCCCAATCCTTAAAAAAGATGTAACAGCAAACATAACCGTACATAAAAACAGGATTGCATTGCAGCAGCTTTTCTTCACCCCAAATCAAGATATGGAAAAAATAACCGTTACCATCTCACGAATGAACGCAAGCCAGATCGATTTTGAAAACGAAAGCGTGCCTTATCAGTTCTTTAACATAACTTCCGATAAAATGAAGGATTCGCAGATGGATAATGCTAGGATTGTCTTTGCCCTGACTGATTCCTGGCTTAAACGAAACAACGTGACGAATGAAGATATCAAATTGCAGTCGTTAATCAACAACAAATGGGAAATGATAGATTCGAAATTCGTTGTTTCAAATGGCTCGCACTCTTTTTTTGAAAGTAAAAGTTCACTGGGAACCTATGCGATCTCTGCTCCTCTTGCTGCAAAGCCAGATGATTGGCAAGCGCTTGAGAAAACCAATGCACCCCAAGAAACTCCAAAGCAAGGGTTGGTGATCGAAGAAATAGCTCGGGAAAATATCTTATTTGAAAGAAAAAAATGGATCCTGGTTGCGATCCTGATCCTAAGCATCGTAGCAATGATATGGTTTGCCAACCATAAGAAGATACAGCACACGCTTAGGCAAAAAAAGCACTCCAATAAAGAACGCAGGAATTAAGCGGGCAGTATTATTTTGTTCATTTTTTGCTGTCTACTTGGATATTGTATCAATGGCATCGTTTCCAATGGTACAAACACCAATGGGCACCCAACAACCAGAAATTTGCTCTCATTTGATTTTTCCTATATTTGCCAAAAAAGATCGAAATACTGCCCACCCTAACGCAGGAATCTCTAAAACAAATCAAAAACCCAACCATAGCAAGTTGTGCAGCATGTTTTTGATCACGTCTGCTGGTCTAATTCCTAGCCTTCAGGTCGCTCATTAAACAAGTATCTACAGTTTTTATTGGGTTGTAGTTTGTCGCAATGGATCGGACCCAATAACTAAGCCCATTGGAGAGTAACTCATATTGCTTTTTTTTTAATAATCCGGAAGACTCCTCCATTTAAAGGGTTGGGGGGGTCACCTTATATACCAAATTATGTCGTTGCAAGCAGCGGATATGGACCAGCACGTAACAATCAATGTCTTGTTACGTAGTTTTGCTTTGCGAGTGGCATATGCACCGCTGCGTGGTATTCAGAGAAGATCTTTTTTTGGCCAATCGATCTGATGTCATCAGTATTTAGCTGTTGTCTCATCATGGCTTCCTTAAGGAATGCAACTGATGTTTCTCCCGCTTCTCTTAAGCCAAGCTCGGCTCGAACGGCAGTTGCATAGAAAAATGGATTGCGATGCTCGAGAGGCGTTTGCGAAAGCTCTGCTAGCGCTCTTTTGTAGAGCCATCGTGCCTTGTCATTTTTGCCAAGACCATATGATATGTCGGCAAGCAGCACTTTTACGATCGGCTCGTCAGCCTTTGCTTTGAAGATTCCTTTGCCCGCTTCATAACGGTGTTGAGCCGCTTCGAATTGATGGAGGATCACATGGGCATTGCTTGCATAGAGCTGTACATATCCAAGCATCATCTTGTTCTGTTCATTCACCATATGGCTTCGCTGGGCAAACGCAACAATGCGCGAAGGATCTGCGTCTTGGAGTGTATCGTTAAGCATCCGATAGGTATGGATAAGCGATGCCACATCTTTGTTATCATGTGGCGTCATTTCAGTGTATCTGGTAAGCGGGGCAATGGACTCTTTTTTCCTGCCTGAGTCAAATAAGGCCTTCCCGAGGCTAAAAATAACATATGGCTCATTGGGAAAGAGGCGGTCTGTTTCACTAAGAATGCGAGCTTCCTGCTTGAAGTCACTTTGCGTCCTATACATTTGCGCAAGAAATCCAAAAATCGCTGGTGTGTTGTTGCCCTCTGAAATGGCTCTCTGTGCGTGATCTATCGCCTCATCCAGATCATTGATTTCAAAATAATAAAACGCAAACGCAGTATGGACCGCTGGATTGGATCTATGCAAGAAATCAGCTTCTTTAAGGATATTGAGGGCTTCAACGCAGGCATTCTCATCCTCTTTCATTCGCCCCATCGCTTCATTAGCGTCTGCAAGCAGGCTGTCTAGCGACATGAGATGCACTAACGCTGATCGCTATATAAACATTTGCGAA
>CAZFPU010000139.1:0-5869 GCA_964521145.1 uncultured Methanosarcinales archaeon
TCTTTTCGGTGTTGATAGGGACGCCAATAACCTTTTCGTACGAACCAAGAGACGCCTTGATATCCATCGCTATGTAATCCACAATACTTTCTTCGATTATTTTTCTTAAGGCCTCTGGCCTGCTGCCGTTTGTGTCTAGCTTGACTGCGTAGCCGATATTTTTTATTTTAAGGATGAAGGGGATCAGTCCTTTCCACAAGGTTGGCTCACCACCGGTTATGCAGACCCCTTCCAGATAGTTCTTGCGCTCTTCTAGGAATTCAAGAACCTCCTTTTGGGAGATCGTAGGCGTTTTATTGATGTTAAAGACCAGATCAGAATTATAGCAATATCCACATCTAAAATTGCAGCCCCCGATGAATAGGGTGCAGGCTATCTTGCCCGGGTAATCAACCATGGTGAATTTCTGGATGCCTTTTATCATTGGTATTGCCCGGTGGCAGCTATTATTTTCTTGCTGATTGTTCATTTGATTGGAAAATAAGAAGACAATGATCCGTACGCTGGACAATAACCAATAGGGTGCATCAGACCAATGAATTCCTTTTTCTCATTGATTTTTTTAATATTGCCGGAATTTAATTTCCCAACCTTTAGGTTGATAATTCAATATCATATACGGCTTCATTAGGTGGCAGATTGTTACTGCGAGTGGACCCAAGTGACTAGCCTATTGAAAATTTCATGCTGCCTTTTTTTAAGAATCGGGAAGCCCCATCCCTTCAGGGGGGCCACTTAGGGTCGAAAAGTTCCAAATGTTTTTTTTTGGATAAGGCTTTCGAGCAGCCATCTAGTCATCCCTGGGGGCAAACTCATCCCACCCATACAGTTCAGGGTATTCTTTCCAGGGACCTTCGCAAACAGCATTATATGAGCAGGTCGCGCACTTCTGTTGCTTTATCTTTCCTTCAGTCAAGCGGTACTTCGTATAATCTTCGACCACCCACGTTGCATCTTCTACTCTGGTCATTGGGATTATTTTCTCAGCAACATATTGTTCATAGCCTTGCATGAAGCAGTAAGGAATCGCTTCGGTCATGACGTTTATGTTGGCATCTATGCCTATATCCAACGCTTTCTTTACATAGGGCATGATCTCCGATTTTCTGGGAACGACCAGTTCTTTGTTCTTGCCTGCGCTTCCCAGGATATGGATGAATGCGAGCTGGAATTGATCGACGTTGAGGGAAACAAAGAGCCGCGCAAGCTCTGGCAGATGTTTGTAATTTTGATTGGTTATTACTGTGTTCATCAGGATCTTCTGCCCAAGCATCTTAAGATTTTTTATTCCCTGCGCCGTTTGATCAAATGACCCTTTTGCTTGAGTAAGGCCATCATGGACTTGTGCATTTGGACCATGCAGAGCCAACGCAAACTCATTTGCTCCCGCAAGAATGCATGCCTTGCAGAAATCTAGATAAAAAAAACGGCGTCCATTGGTCTGTATCTGGATGTGCTGATAGCCAAGACATCTTGCAAATGCTATTAACCCAAGCAGGTCTTGCCGTATCGTACATTCCCCGCCAGTAAAGACTATTTCTCGAATGCCTCTTTCATAATTTCGAGTGATAAGCCCTCTGAGTTCCTGCTCATCTTTGTCCTTGAATTGGATTCTCTTATCGCCTTGCACGCAAAAGAGGCACTTGCTGTTGCATGAAAATCCAACCTTCAGATCAAGGCGCTGCATCAGGATGCTATTAGATATTCCTTGCGTTCTTTGAATTCCTGCTTCTTTCCCTTATTCCAATTCTGCACTGGCCGAAAGTACCCTACGATCCTCGAGTACACCTCTGTCTTCTTGTCGCATTTCACTCATTTCACCTCTGGTTTTCTGCACATGATGCGGGCAGCTAAATTGCTCGCCGCTGATATAGCCATGTTCTGGACAGACGCTGAATGTCGGTGTGATGGTAAAATAAGGCAGATTGAATCGCTCTGCGATCTTTCTAACCAGCTTTTGAGTTATTTTCCAGTCGTTGATCTTCTCTCCGATAAAGCAATGGTGTACCGTACCTCCGGTATAGAGTGTTTGCAGATCGTCCTGATGCAATAGCGCTTCGAAGACGTCATCAGTGAAATTGACCGGCAGATGCGTCGAGTTGGTATAATAGGGCGCTTCATCTGTTCCGGCAGTGATTATGTCTGGAAACATTTTTTTGTCCTCCTTGGCAAACCGATAGGTCGCGCTCTCGCAGGGGCTCGCCTCCAGATTGTAGAAGTGGCCGGTATCTTCCTGATATTGTTGGAGTTTTTTTCGCATGAAGTGCAATGTCATGATCGCAATCCCTTTCCCCTCGACAGTATCGATCCCTTTCCCGAGCAGATTAAGCATCGATTCATGCATGCCGTTAAGCCCGATAGTGGAAAAGTGGTTCTGATAGCTTCCCAGATATTTTTTGGTAAAAGGCATGAGGCCGTTTTGCAGGTTCTTTTCGACCACTTTTCTTTTCGTTTCAAGGGATTCTTTTGAGATATCCATCATTTCCCCAAGCATTCTGAAAAAGTCAGCCTCATCCTCGGCTAGGTATCCTATTCTTGCCATGTTGATCGTTACCACTCCGATGCTGCCGGTCTGATCCGCCGCGCCAAAGAGCCCGTTCATTCGGTTGCGTAGTTGCTTGAGGTCCAATTGCAGCCTGCAGCACATGCTTCTGATATCAGAAGGATTAAGCTGGCTGTTGATGAAATTCTGAAAATAAGGGGTTCCATACTTTGATGTCATTTCAAAGAGCAGTTTTGCATTCTCTGAGTCCCATTCAAACTCTTTAGTGATATTATACGTGGGAATTGGATAAAAGAAAGTCCTTCCATCAGCATCGCCCTCGAGCATCACTTCAATAAATGCCTTGTTTATCATGTCCATCTCATTTTGGCAATCGCCATAGGTGAAATCGCAAGGATTCGCGCCAACAAGCGCCGACTCGTTTTTCATATCAGAAGGAACAACCCAATCAAATGTAAAATTGGTAAAAGGCGCCTGGCAGCTCCACCTGCTGGGCACATTGAGTGAATAGATGAGCATCTGCATGCTCTGCTTTACGTGCCCATAATCGAGCCCATCCTTTTTTATGAATGGTGCAAGTAAAGTATCGACTGAAGAAAACGCCTGCGCTCCCGCATGCTCCATCTGTAACGTGCCCAAAAAATTAACCATCTGGATGCATGCAACATCTAGGTGCCTCGCGGGCTTTGATCGTATTTTTTTGTCGACCCCTCCAAATCCTTCAATGAGCAGATTTTTCAAAGACCAGCCGCTACAGTATCCAACAACACCATAACCAAGGTCATGGATGTGCATCGCTCCACTTTTATGCGCCTGCGCAACCCTATCGGAATAGATTTCGCTGAGCATGTAGTTTGCGATTATCTTGCCTGAAACATGCGACATGAGCCCAGAAAACGAGTAATCACCATTGGAATTCTCAAAGACACGCCAATCGCTCTGATCAAGATACTCGTCGATTGCCTTTTTGACCTCAAGGAAAGTGCCCTTGCCGCTGCGAAGATTTTCATGTCGTTTTCGATACAGGATGTATGCTTTTGCCGTATTTGCGTGGCCTGCCTTGATAAGCACCTTTTCGACGATATCCTGCACTTCTTCGATGCATGGGATATTTTTTTCATCAAATTGGTATTCTAGAATTGCAAGGACTCTGTTAGCCAGGCTTGTTGCCTCTATTGTGTCATCGCAGCCCACTGATTGGGCCGCCTTGCGTATCGCGTTGGTTATCTTTTCTTGTACGAATTCAACAATTGTACCATCCCTTTTTTTGATGTATTGTATGGTTGTATTCTGGTTCATGGTGCAAATCACCTCTTAAAACACAAGATGTTGTGGTCTTGCATGCTAAGCTATACAATATGTAGTAGCTATAGAAAAGGAAGTTATTTATATATCAAATACTTTCAAAAAGGATAGCATGTACAACTGTCCGGTTTTTCAGGTTGCGGATATCATCGGCAAGAAATGGGCCATTGTGGTGATACAAGAAGTTTCGCTCAATGGGCAAAAAGGCTTTAATGCTATCTTCAATCGGATGAGCAAGATCTCGCCTAAACTGCTTTCTGGCAGGCTTAGTGATCTGCAAAAAGCAGGTATCATTGAAAAAAAGATACATGCGCAGGTCATGCCGGTTCGGACTTCTTATTCTCTGACGCAAAAAGGCATAGAACTCAACGAGATCATCACTCAGATGAGGCGCTGGCATGTGAAATACCATCCTGTTTCTATTGAATGTGAAAGACGAGAATGCGTCAAGTGTCCGTTGTATTGACTATCGATTTCTAAGGGGAACTTCCCGCTCGCCAATATCTTATTTTACAATGCTTACTTTGTACTTCCCGGCACTTTCGATCTCTTTCTTTAGCTTAGATGCATCAATCTTGCCCTCGTGCTCAATCACTGCTCTGCCGGTCTTGAAATCAACCGTGGCACTTTTCACGCCAGGGAAATCCTTGGCAATATCCTCAATGAGCATCTTGCACGAATTGCAATGCGTTCCTTCAATCTTTAATGTTGTCTTCATAAGAGGTCACCTTTTGATCCGTAATATAAACTGTATATAGTTATTGGGTGGCAGTTGGTCACAATGAATTGGATCCAATGACTGCGCATATTGATTGGTGGCCCATGTTGTATTTTTTTAGTAATCGGTAAGTTGCATCTTGGGTCAGCTTGCAACAACTTCAAACCTCGCCCCGGGCGTCGTCATTCCCATCGCGCAGGAAAATAAGATCGACCCTGGCTCATTGGGCATGAATGTGATTGTTTTTATTTCATCGCCTGGCAAGATCTCATTGATACCCAGTGCGGGAACGCTGAGTACCTGAGCGCATCCCTGCGCCTGCGAAGCATCGATTCTCCATTCTACAGGAATGCCTTGCCTGATAGTAAAACGAGATGGCTCGTACTCTAAATCAACTATCTTCATGTTTGCAATCTGCTTTCCATCGATCAATTCGACATTGGAGTCAGCATCCTTATTCAATTCAAAAAAAAGTGAATCATAGGAGGGAATCGCAACACCCATCAAAACAAGTCCACTGGGCAGCGTGAATACCCCTAGCATTAGAACCAACACTGCTGAAAAAGTCATGAAATGCTTTTGCAATGATCCTTTGGCAAAACTAGTAAACGCGCCAATGCCTGCTAAAGAAGGCAGTGTTCCCAGAGAAAAGACAAGCATGGTAAGCGCGCCAACAACCGGATCGCCTTTTCCAAGTACATATAATTGCAGGGCCTGGGTGAATCCGCAGGGCAAAAAGAACGTGGATGCACCAAAAGCAAATGAGGAAACCTTGCCCGCTGTATGATTTTCATGGCTGCTTGCATCGTAGATGCGATTAGCAATGAATTTGGGCATTCGTATTTTGATCCTATCTAAGGCAGGGATCACATGCATGAGTTGTATCCCTATAATTATCATGAAAATGCTTGCGATGAGTGTTATCATGCCCGTTGTCCTTGGAGATATGGCAAGCACAGAGCCAATAAGGCCTATAAGCCCTCCTAGCAGCGTGTATGAAATGATCCTGCCTACGTTGAAAAAAATGTGCGGTTGAAATCGCTGCCAGCCAGTCAATTCAAGATGTTTTTCATTGAATTTGTTTGCAATCGCAAGCAAAAGCCCACCGGCAACTGCCAGGCACGTTGAAGTTGCGGCAACAAGCCCGATCAAAAGTACCACTCCATAGCTCATGTTGTCGCTGAGATTAAAACTGGGCAGGAAATCAAAGCGGCGTAGCAAAAGATATAGGGCGAGGATAATGACAAAGAATGCGCCAAGCTCGAGCAGATGTTTTTTCTTGCTCTGAGATGAAAGTGCTTTTTTGGTATTTTCTTCTGGAGATAGGGTGTATCCCTTTTCTT
>CAZFPU010000140.1:0-5837 GCA_964521145.1 uncultured Methanosarcinales archaeon
ATCCCACTTCTCCCACTCCTCCCACTCCTGCCACTTATCCCACAGCTCCCACTCAAGCCACTGCTCCCACAGCTCCCACTCCAGCCACGGCTCCCACAGCTCCCACTCCAGCCACGGCTCGCATAGCAGCGGTTGGGGATAGAACTAGCAACAATTTAGTTTTTTATGATAATGCTTTTTGGTGGATATTGTATGGAACTCTTGAGTTACGGTGACATCAAATGAGAACTGTTTGCATCCGCATTCATGTGCCTTAAGCATTCCTCAATCACTCTTTTTCGAATTATGGCGGCGTATTCGTCATCTTGCGTATCTCTTATTAGAATAAGCAGTGGTATTTTTTTCTTTATCTTGTCCCTAAGAATGCTAAGATGTCCCTTGTTGTGGATGGTGACCACCTGCCTACGAACAATGCTCGTTTTATCATGTTTATTTCCAATGACGATAATTGTTTAGATAGTTTCCTTAATCACTGCAGGATAAAAAAATAACAGATGAAGTCTTTCATGAACTTTTATAAATCAGAAAAACCTCAGCCCTGAAATGAAAACCAATTGGATTCTTATTTTCACAGTTCTTGCTCTGGTATTGTTTGGCTGCTCAGAGGGTGAAGATCATACTCGGGATACTGGTTGTAAGGATTGCGTCTCCTTTACGCTAGAAATCCTCAACGAATCAAGTATTTTAGTGAAATCCGATTCAGTAACAGATTTTAGCGTTTCCTTTGACAATGAATATTCAAACGCAAGGCCATACATAGAACTGCTTGAACCATATCATGATTCTTTTGCGCAGACAACTCTAAGGGCAAGAAACGCTTCCTATTTGATTCATTTTCCCATTTACTGGTATAAATCACTGCCTTATGGGGTACTGACAACAAAGAGTGGCATCGTGGAATCTACATTCCTTTTTCCAAGGACAAATACCTCTAAATTTAGCATAACTTCCGATACTGCCATTTTCATTTCAGGAATTGGCAGAGGAAAACAATTTGAAATTAAAAAAGCCGATTTGGAGAATTCGTATATCGTCTTTGGCAATAGCGATGTCCGATGCTCGCGAAGTTATGGTAATATTTCTGTTTCCATTATGAGCTTGGATGATTTTTCATGGAACAATTCATACTGCGATGGGGTCTTTTCCATAGTTGACTACTACTCAAGCGAATTTGGGGACAGATTGCAATCAAATTACACGATAACATTCTCAAAAGCTCGCTCCTATGCATCGCTGCCAAGTGGTTTTTTTGTGAACGAGTACGACCTTACATTCATCGCGCATGAGCTATTCCATTCCTGGCAGCCACAGAATGAATGCATGGAAAATATTTTCTACAAGGAAGGGCTGGCTACGTACATGGCCCAGTATGCGCAATTACGCTTAGGAATTATCACAAAGGATGAATTTGACTTGACATTGAATGATTACCGGAACAGGCTTTTTTCTATTGAAAATATTTCATCACTTTATTTTGAGCATAATTTAAATGAACTGAGAAAACTCGATCCTCAGAGCCATGGTCTTTTGATGTATGCGAAAGGAGCGTTGTTATGGGATATGATTGAGAAGGAGAACAATACTAACAACATCTTTTTTTTGTCATTGGACGAAAACCAATGTGATGAAATAAGCAAACTATTATCTGAACACGAACAGAAAATCTATGGTGATTGAAAAAACCTGATTACCCTTGTCTTTTTAGTGAGATATGATGAGAACTCTAACAAAAAACAAACTATTTCGCCGATGTATGCTTCAATGGAAGATATCTACTTCGCTAACAACCAATAACAAAATATTTAAATTAAAATTGTACCATAGTTTCAAATGAGCATATTTTCTTTGGCAAGCCATTTACTTTCCTTTTCCTCTAGAGAACTATTGCTATTCTTTCGCTATAAGATTTTTGGGCATAAAATGATACGACTTGAAGCATCGTCAATGTGTCAACTGCAGTGCCCTGCGTGTCCAACTGGCCAGCGCAAAACCAAAGAATTGAAGGTAGGATGGGGCACATTGACATTTGATCATTTTAAAAGTATAGTTGATAACAACCCTAAAATCAAATATATAGAACTCTCCAACTGGGGCGAGATTTTCTTAAATCCTGAGCTTAAGAAAATAATAGAATATGCTTTCCTTAGAGATATCCACTTGAGTGCGAATAATGGGGTTAATCTGAACTCGTTAACTCAAGAAATGGCGCAATTATTAGTGAAATTTCGTTTTCGGAGCATGACGATATCCATAGATGGCGCAAGTCAAGACACCTATGTAAACTATCGTAGGAATGGCAATTTTAAGAAGGTCATTGAAAATATAGAGTCAATTAACCGTTACAAAACTCAATATGGTTCAAAATACCCGAATTTAAGGTGGCAATTTGTAGTATTTGGCCACAATCAGCACGAAATCCCCTTGGCAAGAGACATGGCAAAGAGGCTTGGCATGCGTTTTTTCACCAAGCAAAACTGGAGTGCCCAGTATTCACCGACCCAAGGAACTCAAAAACATACACCTTCGCAAGGGAATCAGACAGAGGCGCCCTACATCTTGTCCTACTGCAACCAATTATGGATAAGTCCACAGGTGAACTGGGATGGTACCTTGCTGGGTTGCTGCGTAAATCGGACGGTCTCCTTTGGCAATGTGTTTGAAACAGGACTAGAAAACTGCCTCAATTCGGAAAGTTATCGTTACCTGAAACGAATGGTTGCAGGAAAAGCCGATGCTCGTGCGAACATGCCCTGTCTTGGTTGCAGATACTACCGAGGCCGTAAGCTAGGTACTCCTAGAGCAAATTGAAGCAGGTATCCGATTTGTTTTCAGCAAAAGCGATTGGTTTTGATTCGTCCCATCGCGATATAATCAACAACATGATTTCAAAATCGGAAAAAGAGCTATTTGATAGCATCCTGCAGTCCAAGGTCAAAATCAAAATGAAAAAAGCACCTTTAAAGCCCAGGAACAGCATTGAATTCGATAGGGCAAAAGTCTCTATTATCATACCAACGTACAATAGAAGGGATCTATTGGATACGTGCATCCAATCAATACACTTTCAGAGCTACAAAAACTGGGAAATAATCATTGTCGATGACAATAGCAATGATGGTACATCCCCCATTATCAAAAAAAAATACCCCGATATACGGCTCCTTAAAAATAAAGTCAACAAGGGTCCCTCTTTTGCCAAGAATTGGGGCGCACTCAATGCTATCGGAGAATACTTGCTTTTTTTAGATAGCGATAGCGAACTGATAAAGCCGGATTCGATGCGTGTAATGTTCAATATCCTAAAAAACAAAGAGATCGGCACGGTTGGAGGGGAGATGAACTCTGTGTATCCAGACATAGTATTTGGCCAGCGCTTTAAAAACGTGCAGAATGGAACTTTGGCTTATGTGTTGGCGGATAAGCACAGCGAACCAAAAGAATGCGATTTTGTCCCAACGAGTAACTGCATGATTAGACGTAGGGTGTTCTATGAACTTGGTGGTTTCGATCCTTATTTCATCTATCCTGGTGAAGACATCGATTTTGGTTATCGGCTGACGAAGAGGGGTTACAAGAATATTGTTTGTTTTGAGTGCGGTGCTCTGCATAAATTCAGCGAAGCCTCAAGAATTCCTAGGGAATATGCCCACTATAAGACCACGACTCGATTCTTGATAAAACACTTTGGTACCAAAAACTGGCTTATCATTCCCTACGAAGACGCAAAACAGTCCGTACTTATGCCTCTGTTCAAATTCCTGCATGGCAAGCAACCTGAAAAACCTTCCATGAGGCCAAGATACACCCTGCTAAGAAAATACACCACTATCCTTAAATCCCCTTATTTCCTGCTTAAGGCTTTTGCGTGGAATCTAATCAACCTTAGGCAAACTCTCAAATCCAGGAATGAGAATTTCTTGATGCAAATGAAAAAATGAGCGGAAGGAACATAGCCAAAATCGCGAAGTTTTGCATAGAACCTCTGCCAGTTTCTCTAAAATCAATACTTGCTGATGCTGCAAGACCCATAATACGCAATCATATAGAAAAATTGAAAACTCCAACTTCCATCGTGCTTTTTTTAACCAACAAGTGCAACCTTAGCTGCAGCCATTGCTTTTATTGGGACAACCTAAACAATGGCAAGCAAGAACTGACGCTGGAGCAAATAGACAAGATCGTTAGGTCTTTCAAAGATGCCGATGCGATAACACTGAGTGGTGGAGAGGTCTTTTTAAGAGGGGATTTGCTGGATATCTGCAAGCTTTTGCACACTAAATTTAAACGACTAAGAATAGCAACGAATGGCTACCTGACTAACAAGATCATCGAAACAACCAAAAAGATAATTGATGGATGCTCTTTTTCTGAGGTGAGGATTCAAATTTCTCTTGACGGAATTCGATCGGACCATGACCGGATACGCAGATCCCCAAGATCCTTTGACAATGCCATCCAGACAATTACAACACTTAAGGAACTTGAAAAAAACCGCAAGAATTTTTCCGTTGAAATTAACGTTTCCATCTCTCAAGAAAACATCCAAAATGTCCTTGGCTTTGCAAAAGACCTATCCCCATTGCAAGTACCTATCAAATTCAATCCCGTCCGTGGCCAGGATTTTGGTGTATACAATCTCGACAAGAGCATTGCGAATGCGATAAATCCAAAAGAGCAGGTATTTGTCTCATTGGAACAGTTAGAATCCCTTTATTTCCAACTTAATCAACTCAACGACAATTCTAAAAACATTTTTTGGAAAGAACTTGATAAATTGACATTCAGATATACAATTGACACGATTAAACATGAGAAAAGGATGATAGGATGCCATGCAGGCAAAGTGGATGGTGTCATCTATGAGAATGGGGATGTTAGCCTGTGTGAATTCACAAAGCCGATTGGTAATTTACGAGAAACTGACTATGATTTCCATGCCTTGTGGAATTGCCAAAAGGCAAATGAAATGAGGCAGAAGACCAGGAAATGCGCCTGCATCCATGGCTGTAATCTTGCATCAAGCCTCGCACATGAACCTGAGGTCATACTCGGAATCACCCGGGCTTAAAAAAACTGATTATTCAAGCAACAGACTTTTCATGCTTGGGCCACGCTTTTACAATTCAAAAAATTATTAAAGCGCTAATCCTCCAGTCATTTATGAATCTTAAAACATGCTTGCTATTCCTGATACTTCTTCTTTGCATATCCTCATGCGCGCTATTGCAAAAAAGAAACCCATTAGAGATAAAGGAAGAAAAGTTCAATGATTCCCTTTCCAAAAATCCAGACAATGAGGACATCCTGCTTGCGCTTGCCAATATGCATTACAAGCAAGGTGAATGGAATGAGGCTGAGAAGATATATGAAAGAGCCATTTCGCTTTATCCTAACAATGTGAAGGGATATGTCGGGTTGGCTGGGGTATATTCAAATGATCACAGAGTAAACGAATCAAAGCTCTTATTTGAAAAAATCCTTGAAATGAACAGTTCTTGTGCCAAGGGCTATGCTGGCTTAGGAGGGATTTATTTGCGTGACTATAATACTCTTCAAGCAAAAAAAATGTTGGATAGGGCTTTGCAGCTTGATCCAAATGACCCTGTTGCGTGGAGATTCATGGGTAATATCCATTCCAGAGAAGGAAACGCAAGTTTAGCCGAAGAGGCGTATCTCAAAGCCTTGAAGCTCGACCCACTTGATGCACAAACCAATTCATATCTGGCTACTTTGTATAGCGCCAAAGGAAAAACCAGAAAGGCCATGAAAAGCGCACAAACTGCATTGCTATTGAATCCCAACATCCCTCTGCCCTATACTGTGCTTGGTGATATATA
>CAZFPU010000141.1:0-5825 GCA_964521145.1 uncultured Methanosarcinales archaeon
TAAACTTTGAGAGGTTATAGGCGATCGAACAATCGGCCCTTCCAGCAGGACAATTGTTTTTTTGTCCAACCAGCTTGAACTCTGAATTATTCTGATTCAGAAACAAGGAAACATTCCTTGGATTTTGCTCAGTATAAAAAACCCGAAACTCTCCATTTGCCATCTGCGTGCTCGAAGGCTCTGTTTTTTGGATGCTTGGCTTTATCGAATCCACAAAAAACGAGATTGTTTCGATCTGATTCCCTGATTTGATCTGTAGCGTGTTGTTTGCTTCCCTCGCATAAAAATATTGGGAGCACGTGCTAACTGCCCTGCAAAGGCTAACCCAGCTTCCCTGACTATTATAGCTTACATCTGCCGTTTGCGCAAGTCTCACATCGATAAGTATCTTCTTCGTATCATAGGTTTTTTTGATAGGCGAGTTCACTTTCATATTGGTTATGCATTGCTCATCTGTTTGGCCATTACAGTTATCGTCTTGCTGGTTACAAAATTCTGTTGCGCTGGGATTCACAAAAGCATTCCCATCATTGCAGTCTTTCTTCGCAGAACAGGAACTAAACCCATCCTTGTCCACATCAACGCAATTATTGCACACGCCCTGGCTGCAGCTCACTAAACAGGTTTCCTTTTTCTCCTGCCTGTTGTTGCATGAATCGTACCAATACACATCATTTCCAAAGCAAGAGGCTTTTGCATGACTTATGCAGCACGTCTCATCAACAGAATTATCACAATCATCATCAATAGTATTACATAGTTCAGATACTGGATTTATCGCTCCTTGGCATGTGCTCCACACTCCATTGACACAGGTCTGTGATCCTAATTGACATGCGCCGGTATCAGTCACGCCACAGGTTCGTTTCGCATTATTTGTGCATGTAGCCTGTGTTGTTCCTGATTTACCCAGATCGAGCGTATACATCGTTATTGGTATCGAGACAAGACTTGATTTTCCGTAGACGACGCCGATGCCCATATAATTATAGACACTATTCATCATGTTCGTATAGTGCCCGGGAGAATTCTTCCACATCGAAAATACTTTTGCCGCGCTGGGGTTTCCTGAGTGATATGCGATATTCTCACCATATGCAGTACCTGAAAATCCCGCATCCTTCATTCTTTGCATCGCTGTTTTCCCGCTTAGAGAAGTGTGGCTAAAATACCCTTGATTGATCATGTCCTGGCTATGTAGTTTAGCCGCAGTCTGCAGACTTGGGTTTGATTGCAGTGGCGTTTTTCCTAATAAAGCCCGCTCATCATTGATGAGTTTTAGAATATCGTCTTCAATTGTTGCTTGGACAACAGAAGTCAATAATAATAGAATTAACAGATACAGCCCCTTTTTCATGGTAGTTTCTCCTATGCTTTGCGCATACTAGATCGTACTCAAGCAAGAACACAAAAAATCGGTGGCATCTTCTGAATAGACACAGCGCAGGTGAAGATGCCTAATTACTCTTTTTAGGAATGTCATCATTTATAAGAATTGTTGTCCTCTAGAAGTTATTTACAGGATGATTTTTTTATTGAAAGAATTTTGGTAGAATGTCTTGAATATTGATTAATTGCGTTCTTTTTGACGAGATTATTATTGAAAAAATATATTCTCTTAGAGGGGTTAATTATGTTTCTTCTCTTGGCGAAGCAAAGCCATGAAGCAGTAGGCAATCGTGAGCGCGGCGATTATAAGCGTCACATGAAACCCATATTCGATAAAAAGAAGCCCTAGTGGGTCTACCCCACATGCATATGGAAATTATCATGCGGCCACCATGAGACCAAGAACCATGATATAGCAAAAAACATTGCAGCCTTGATGTTCTTGTTTTTTGAGGATGATTTGACATATTTCCACCCAAAATAGATGAAATCGATCCCAAGCCCAAAAACAAGCGCTTCGATAGCCTATAGAATGATGAAAAATGGAAGCAGTCTTCCCGGTTGCACATCATCGCTTGGATGCCAAATGATTGGGCCTATTAGAAATGCAGGGATTCCAAATGCCAATGTTATCAACGAAGCTTTGTGCCAGTCTTTCATCGGATTCTTTTTACTAAATCTCTATATAAACTTTCTTGCGCAGGCCGCTATAATAAGGTAGGGTCAAGGCTGTGATTGATTGTATTCATCGCTAAGAATAATCTCAGCTTGCATCTAAATTGGCTCACACCAAGTGATGCTGGTAAAGCAGGGCAATGAATTTGATTTCTCTGCTTCTCTACATTTTCCTGGACCGATAGGATAATTGTTTTTTTGCATGTGGTCCACTGAGTCTAGACAGCATTGGTCATTTCCCGGATTGGCGTTGCAGTTTTTCCTAAGTAAGTCATAATCGGTCTCATAGCTCTGGGCCATCTTGTTGAATGCATCGACCGTGATCACTCTTTCCACTTCTGCGCTATCCTTCTCTGAAAGCATTGACTTTGGATAGAAATCAAACTGATTCCCTGGTACATTAAAATTATCGGGAACTAAATAAAAAGACTGCGAGGAGGAATCAAACTTCAGGAAGATTTCAGATCCTCCATTGATCCCAAGGGAGTTTGGAGTTATCACGTATCGTTGTCCTTCGCTGTCTTGAAGCACTATGTAGTGGAATGGTATCGGGTTGAAGAATCCCATGGTTCCATGTGCATGTACGGCAATAACACTAATTGGTGAGAATAGGGAACCTGATTTGAGAATAGGGTAATCTTGGACAGGGATGCCAGAATTTTGTAGCACTTCTTGCGTACCTGGGCCAATAAGCTCTGAGAGTTTTCCTATAGTAGGAAGACACCTATACCCTCCTAACGCACTAAGTGGAACTGCATATACATCTTGTATAGTAGTGATGGTTCCCTCCTCGAGCGTTTTTTCAAGAGGGATTTTTTCTTCACTGTAGACGCAGTTATGGATGTTGAGTCCAAATTGAAGAGATCGTATGCCAATAAAAAGCAAGGAAGCACATACAGCCAGAATAATGAGTGAGACCTTGACAGCCTTTTCCATACAGATGTATCGCAATGAAGGGATTATAAATTTTTCTGCTATTGTCTTAGTGATAAAAAGAGCAGACTAAAGATGTCTATTTTTCATTCCTTATGTATCACCAGCTGCGGATACGCGATAACCACATCATCAAAGAGCGAAAGCCGCTCAATTATCTTCTGGGCGACCTGTGTTTCCGTATCCTGCATCTCAGAGAACGGGACAAAATAGCGAACCAGTATCTGCACGCCATTAGACTCTATCTTTAGTCTGTTGAACGCCGCCCTTTTGTTGTCTGGTACTGGGTATCTCTTGTGGATCCCATTTATGTGATCCTGTGCGATCTCCATGCATGCCTGTAAAGCTTTTGTCAGATTGCTTTCAAAAGTTATAAGGAGCGGAACCTGCCCAAGAACATAATCATCCTGCTGGCTGTAATTTATGATATCTTCCTCAAATAACCGGTAGTTGGGGACCATCACCCTTCTGCCTGTTCTCTCTTCACCGCCATATGCTCCGCCGATCTCTCTTAGGTACACATGGCTTAGGCTGATATCGAGCACATCGCCTTTTGCTTTTCCAATTATGATTCGATCTCCTATAAGGAATGGCCTTTTCACTACAAGCATCATCCAGGCGGCGATCCCCGTGATGGGTCTTTGCAGGGCAAAACCTAATGCTGCCGAAAGAAGACCGATCGTTACGCCAAAGCCGCTCCATGACCCTACGATCGAGAATGCGACGAATAGCAATGCGATGAAGAAGAACACGAGGTGGAGCATGCGTACGAAAAATTCCACATTTGATATCTGCTCCTTGCTCTTTGAATGCGAAAGCAACCGCTTTTCAAGAATCTTAAGGGCAAAGAAGAACACGACGTAGGCTATCACCACCGCAGTTATTACTTGCGCTTTTGGTATGAAAATCTTTAACGAGCCTGCCAGGTCTTCCCAGATCATATTTTTGAAAGTTATTTACTGTTTTAAATACTTGACGATTTGTAAGTGTTTGAATGATTATTGACAGAGTTTTTCGGGTAATTGAAGTTAGCGCCCCCCCCCCAAGGTCGAGCATCTCAATTCTTACAATTCAATCGACAAGGGGGAAGTCCCTTACGGGGAATGTCGATCACTAAAGAACACATAGAATGCGAGAAGGCGCTAACCCGAGCGATAGCGAGAATTACCCGAAAAACTCCCATAGAAAATAAACCAGTTAAGGAATAAAAAATTCCACCAGATCAAGATAATCCTGGCCATCCTCTCCGCCGATAACATATATTTTTGCGCCGCTCACTGTTGCCGCTAACGCGGTTCTTGGGCTCGAAAGTGAAGCATGTGCATGCCATGATGTATCGGAAGGATCGAATTCGTAGACTTTACTGGTGACCCCGGATTGTGTTGTACCACCTAAAATATAGATCTTGCCATTGTGCTGCGCGATAGCTGCGTCCGATACTGGCGTTGGCATTTTTATGGGCAGTGTGCTCCATGAATTTGTTGATACATCATATACATCTATTTCATTGATGAATCGCGTGAAGAAGGTACCTGATCCATCAGTGCCTCCGAAAACATAGATCTTGTTTCCCACCGCAGCCGACATATGCGCGATCCTATTTCTGGGCATTGGCGCCTTGATCTCCCAGGTATCAGTCGCTGGGTTATATGCTTCATTGGCATTGGTCCCTTCATTGGAACCAAACTGGTCAGAGCCGCCCATAACATATATTTTTCCATTCACGAGTGTCCCATCACCCGAAATATCAAGACGAGGCGTTGGCATGTTCATTCCATTGGTCCACTGGTTGGTCGCAGGGTTAAAAATGCCTGTATCTCTAAGGGGGCCGCCATGCGTAACTCCTCCGAATGCATAGATTTTTCCATTAAAGGTTGCCGATGCCTGGATGTAGTGATCTCCGAACTTGGTGTTTTGCGTCCAACTGTCTGTTGATTGCGAATAGGAATCAAGACGCCCATTTTCTGATCCGCCCGGGCTTGCGCCTTGGCCCGCGTAGATTTTGCCAGCTACAGATTCGGCAAACAGACCACTGCGAGGGCTTGGTAGAGATTTTGTCGTTTTCCAGGCTGAGTTTTGGGTTGTTTCTTGATCATTTGATGAGTAAGGTTCAGTCTGTTGCGATGATAATTCAGCATCATCAGCATCACTGTCTCCTAATTTGTAATATATCTGCTTGTGGTTTTTTTCGTCACAGACAACAAGCATATCCACGTTGTTGTAATCGATGACTTTGTCATTTGTTGGGGTCATGACCAGAACGCATGGATACACGCCGCTACCGCACGCATCCTCGGCCCAGCAGCGTGAGTTCGACCACGAGCTTCTCGCTCTAAGACCATATCCTTCAAGGCTTCCATCATTATTCCTGTCCACGGCGATCCATGCGTTGCTTAATGTGTTATAGTACTCTCCCTCTTTGATGCTGGTTCTAAACACTACTGTTTTTTCTTCGGGAGGGGGTAGACATGCCCCGTACTCGCAGCCATACTGGCAGTCTTCGATCAATTGAGTATTTGTTTGAAGATCACAGAATGAATCGATGGTTCCTGCATCCTTACAGATATTCTGAGTGATTTCAATTGAAACATCATCATTGTCATCGCAGAATGGCTCGGATTCTTCATTGGTTCCGCATTCAGAATCCTCAAAGCACGCGATCTGCTCGCCGCACAGATCCATCTGATCACAGATGATGAAATCAAAAATCTCGTAGATAAAATCAAGATTGAAATAGATGTTGTTGATCTCCTCTTCCAATGCAGCATCCTTCTGCTCAAGCTGAGTTAGCCTGCAATTGTAGTCATTAGGACTGCACGCCGCAAGAG
>CAZFPU010000142.1:0-2174 GCA_964521145.1 uncultured Methanosarcinales archaeon
AGATAGAAAATCCCCGCTTCCCTATTTTCAGCTTTTTGGTAATCAAACACCACCAAAAAAAACGATGAGATCGACATGAGCTCCCAAAAGAAGATAAAAGCGAGCAGGTGCGATGCACTAACGACCATGATCATCGAAAAGAAGAACAATGCTATCAACGAAAGGAATGCGTTTTTCCTATAAGCTGTACTGATGTGATCAATATATCCAAAACAATAGATCTGGACGCATATTCCTATTATACTGATGACCAGGATGAAAAAGCTTGCCAGCGTGTCTATGGTAAATGAGAACTGCATGCCTGCAAGCGGCAGAAAAAAGCTGAATGCCTGATTTTTTAGCAATAGTATGCTGGCAAAGATAAGGAAAAAAATCCCCGAGAGCAGTTGCAGAAATAGCAGCAACTGTTGTGCGCGTGTATTCGACCTTCTAAACCATAACACCGGCAAGACGATGGCTGCCACCAAGGAAATTATTGCGCTATTCCAAAAAAATTGTGCTTGCACTCAACCACCCAATAAAATTCGATGAAATTTTTGCACCAACAGTGCGTTCTTAAATCTTTCGTATCCAGACGATCCTATGAAAATATTTTTCCATTTTTTTGCGTCAATAAATGAGTATAGTCATTTGTTTTTGTCCCAAGGATATGTTCCACACATCACCCTGCCCAATAGGAAAGGAGATTTTCATGGAAGTGGAGTCCAGACCAATGGACTTTCAATCCAAAAAAAAATAATTGCGAAAAATCAAATGCATTTTATTCAGTGCAAATAAAAGATCAGGTGACATACAAAAAATACCAGATAAAAAATAACGCGGCCAAAACAATCGAAATGTTTGTTATCAGCAGGATTTTTCCCAATTTTTTTATTGCTTGCTGCTTTCTTAGAATTTCTGAGCTCATGCAGCCTTGATTCGTTTCAGCCTAAAGGTGTTCTCTCGCTCCATCTCTTCGAGGCGAAGCTGGATAAATGCCCGTATCTTGTTAAGCCGTGGCATCACGACAAACTCAAGCGCATTCACCCGTCTCTTTGTTTTCTCGATCTCATTGAGCAGTTTTCGCATGGACGTCTCAACTTCAGCGGCCAAAATGATCTTCTCGACCACTTTTTCATACGCCTCGGCGGCTTCATCAATTGATGCAGGAGTGTACGCAGAATATCCCCTATCGGCAAAAGCCTTTTGGATGGTTTCAGAAGAGACCTTGGGAACTTTAACCCCCATGATGTTTCTTGTCTGCATAGATATATCGGGAATCTCCTGCACTGCCATGGACGTTGAGACGACTTTTAAATCCCCCTCAAGGGTTCGTGCGATATTTATTTTCTCCAAGGCAATTATGTATTCTGCCACAATTTCTTGCCTCAGGGTCTTTGCCTTCTTTAAGATCTCAAAGAATTCCAAGATAAGGCCGTCTCTTTTTTTCTTTAGCAGCGAATGCCCCGATTTGGCTAATTTGATCTGTTTTTTTATCTTGAGCAGTTCGCTTCTGGTTGGTTTTACATCTTGGGCCATTTTTTGGTGATTTGTTTAGTTTAGGTTCTTAAATTTTCAAAAGCAAGTTATTTTTTGGTGGTTTTTTTGTTTTTTTACTATTAAATGCGTGTTATTTAGGCGCTCCCAATGCGTCGCGCATCTATTGAATCTATCTTAGTGCACTAGTACTATAAACCGATTATTTTGTCTTAATTTATTGAATAACTGTAAAAAAATAAACAATCAAGCGTTTTTCTTAAAAAATTTCTCCTTGAGATCGGGGCTGATTCTGGTCAATTCCTTCTCTGGCAGGATTCCTAGGATATCCCAGCCGATTTCTAGGGTCCTTTGGATGCTTCGATCCTCATTTCTTGCCTGCCTTACGAATTGGTCTTCGAAAGCCTGCGCGAACTGCAAGAATTTCTTGTCTCGATCGCTGAGCGCTTCTTCGCCTACGATGGCAACAAGACCTCTTAGATCTCTGCCTTCGGCATAGGTTGCGTACATCTGATCAGACACTTGCTTGTGGTCTTCTCGCGTCTTTCCTTTTCCAATGCCAAGATTCATGAGCCGTGATAATGAGGGCAAGACATCGATACTTGGATAGATCGCTTTTCTGTGCAACTCTCGTGAAAGAACGATCTGTCCTTCAGTGATATAGCCAGTGAGATCGGGGATTGGATGGGTGATGTCAT
>CAZFPU010000142.1:2184-5783 GCA_964521145.1 uncultured Methanosarcinales archaeon
AGATATGGATTTGTGTCACTGAACCTTTCTTTCCTTTGATAACACCAGCTCGCTCATAGAGCATCGCAAGATCAGTATACATGTAACCAGGGTATCCTCGCCTTCCGGGAATCTCCTCTCGAGCGGCTCCGATCTCTCGCAAACTTTCGCAGTAATTGGTCATATCAGTTAGGATGACAAGGACATGCGCATCATGCTCATAGGCGAAATATTCCGCAGCAGTTAGAGCCATTCTTGGAGTGACCAATCTTTCAACCGCAGGGTCATCTGCAAGGTTTAGGAATACAACACTTCTTTCCAACGCACCTGTCTGCCTAAAATCGTCGATGAAATATTGCGCTTCTTCATTTGTAATTCCCATAGCTGCGAATACGACCACGAACTTTTCATCCTTTCCAACGACCTTTGCCTGCCGTGCTATCTGCAAAGCGATCTCATTGTGGGGAAGTCCTGATCCTGAAAATATAGGCAGTTTTTGCCCTCGAACTAAGGTGTTCATCGCATCGATTGTTGAAACTCCTGTCTGGATGAAATCGTGCGGGCTTGCTCTAGAAAATGGGTTTATTGCTGCTCCCATGATGTCGATCTTTTTTTGCGCGATGATCTCAGGGCCATCATCAATTGGCCTTCCTCTGCCATTGAATATCCTTCCAAGCATATCCTTGGAAACATCGAGCTTGAGCGTCTCTCCTAGGAATCGAACCCGTGAGTCGATATTGATCCCCGAAGTCCCTTCAAAGACCTGGACAACGACAACATCCTCGCTTGTATCAAGCACCTGGCCGTTCTTGATCTCTCCGCTGGGAAGCACGATCTCCACGATATCGGCATAGCCGATTGGTTCTGTTTTTTCAACGAATAATAGCGGGCCCGCGACCCTCGTGATTGTTTTGTATTCTTTCATTTTGAATTCCTCCAAGCGTTATTATTTGCCAAAATGGAAGCTACGAGCGAAGCGTAGCGAAGTGAGTTTGCTTTCATGTTGAAATTCCCTCCTTGACTATGTTAATTTGATCATTCGTTATTTTCATTTGATGTTTTTACTTTGAATAAGCGAGGATATCTAGGCGGCCCCAATGCGGGCCGCAATTATTGCGCGGCAACATTGGCCGCGCCTAAATAACTCGCTTTTTAATTCGTTGTGTATCTTAAGCAATGGTTTTCCTTAATTCAAAACAAAAAAATTTACGAGTTCAGCTCCTGCTCCATCTTCTTGTTGATATCTGCAAGGAATGGGGCGTAGTCTTTGGTGAATTTCACTTCAGATAGCTTGTCTTTTGATTTGATGCCACTGATCTCTGCAAGCTTCTTTCCTCTATCGAGCGCTGCATTGGCAAGCTTTGCATAATTGAGGATTGTTTTCATGATGCCATACGTTTTCTTGAGCTCTGAAAATGTGTCGATCTCATGGAACGCGTTTTGCTGCAGGAGAACCTCTCTGATAAGCCGTGAGACCTGCAGGGTTATTTGCTGTCTTTCAGGAAGCGCATCGGAACCCACAAGCTGCACAATTTCCATTAATCTATCTTCCTCTTGGAGGAGCGTCATGATCTCATTGACCATGGTGTTCCAATCCGGCGCTACATTCTCTTCATACCAATGCGCTAGCGTATCTCTATACAGAGAATAGGAAGTAAGCCAGTTAATGGATGGAAAATGCCGTCGCTGTGCAAGTTTTGCGTCAAGTGCCCAGAAGCATTTGGTAACCCTTAATGTGTTTTGAGTGACGGGTTCTGAAAAATCTCCACCGGGTGGACTTACGGCTCCAATGATACTTACCGATCCTTCTTTTTGGGTCCCCAGGGGCCTAACTCTCCCTGCACGCTCGTAGAACTGCGCAAGCCTTGTCGATAGGTATGCTGGATATCCTTCTTCTCCGGGCATCTCCTCTAATCTGCTTGAGATCTCTCTCATCGCTTCTGCCCACCTCGAAGTGGAATCGGCCATCAATGCTACACTGTAACCCATGTCCCGATAATATTCAGCGATAGTAACTCCAGTATATACCGAAGCTTCCCGTGCGGCAACTGGCATGTTTGAGGTATTAGCAATAAGCACCGTTCGATTCATAAGCGACTTCCCGGTCTTTGGATCGACAAGAACAGGGAATTCTGTCAAAACTTCTGTCATCTCATTTCCTCGCTCGCCGCATCCAACATAGACGATGATATCAGCATCGGACCATTTTGCAAGCTGTTGTTGCGATACGGTCTTTCCTGCACCAAAAGGACCAGGAATTGCTGCAACACCACCTTTTGCCAGCGGGAATAACGAGTCGAAAACACGCTGTCCGGTAATGAGTGGCATCTCTGGCTTTAGTTTCTGGCCGACAGGCCTTCCGATTCTTACCGGCCAATTGTGCTTTAGTCGAAGCTCAAATCCATTGTCGAGTTTTCCAATGACATCATTTACGGTGTACGTTCCTGATTTTAGTTCTGAGAGCGTTCCTGATTGATTAGGAGGAACCATGATAGTGTGCATGACACCTTCCTGCTCTTCTACTTCCCCTAAAACTGATCCAGGCTTCATCTGGTTTCCTGGTTTTGCGCTCGCACTGAATTTCCATTTCTTGTTTTGATCAAGTCCGGGAGCATCGACACCTCTTGTGATGAAATCCCCCATCTGCTTGATTAGAACAGGCAATGGTCTTTGAATTCCATCATAGATACTTGAGAGCAAGCCTGGGCCGAGTTCAACTTTAAGCGGCTCGCCAGTACTAATGACTGGTTCGCCTGGCTTTATCGCTGAAGTATCTTCATATACCTGAATAGTGACCTTATCCCCATTGATCTGGATTACTTCTCCCATCAATTGTTCATTGCCGATCCTACAAACGTCATACATCTTTGGCTTGATGCCCTTTGCAATGACCACGGGGCCTGCGATCCGAACTAAAACTCCTTTGTCCATCTTCATCAACTCCATAAGTCTACTCCTATTGATCGTTTTATGAGGCGCTTTAAGCCCTCTTGCTCTGCATACACCGATATCGGAATAAAGACTGGCTCGACAGAACTTTCAATGTCTTGCCGATCATCTAGATCCAATGATTGCATGATGCTTTCTTCTACTATGACTATTCCAATTTCCTTATTTTGCGTGAGCGTTTTCATATCCTTGAGTGGATCTTGAGATACTTCCACCACATGCCGAATACCCGCCAATCGAAACCCGACGACAAAAGTGCTTGAACCCAATACAGCGACCTGCACCATTATGCGACCACCACAACCCTTGCGATGAATTCATCTGAAAGCTTGAGTTGCTTTGCCTTGACAATGCGTGAAAGATTTTTTATCTCCCGATCTTTTAGGAACATATACCCAATTATCGCATCTACGCTTAATGGCTGCTGCCGAATTGCCTTTTGTGATTGCTTGAGCAAAAAGATAAGTAGTTGCAGCTCAACATCGGTAAGATTCAAAGGCTGCTGGTACGCTATTCCCTTAAAGTCAGTATTTTCCAACTCCTTGAAGAACGTGTCAAGATCGGACTTCATAAGCGAATCGATCATTGGCTTTTTTATGGTGCCGTAGGCAAAGATCATATCCTGGATATCTTTTTCATCAATGCCCCCTTTTTTTTGACGAAGCAATACC
>CAZFPU010000143.1:0-5782 GCA_964521145.1 uncultured Methanosarcinales archaeon
AGCAGAGGTCTGCTTGGCTATATTGCCTTGAGTCAAACTTTCTTTTTAGATTTGTCAGAATCCCAGAGAAGCTCACGTCCATGCCTTTGACCACATAGGGAAGCTCGATATATTCTTTCCCCTGTAATGCAAGCTGCTCGATCTTTGGTCCGCCGGGAAAACCCATACCCATATGCCTTGCGAACGAATCGATAAAATTCCCAATTCCCTGATCGAGCGTTTCACCAAAGATCCTATATTTTTCTCCCTCGAATGCTATTATCTGGGTATTTGCGCCGCTGGCGTAGAGAAGAACTGGGTCTTTTGCTTTGGTCAACAGTTTTCCAATTTCTAGGTGCGCAACGCAGTGATTGACACCAACTATGGGGATATTGTTTTTTTCAGATAACTCCTTTGCTTTTTGCATTCCAACCAAGAGTGAAGGCGCCAAACCCGGTCCTTGCGAGAAGGAAATGAGGCCGATGTCATTGATTTTTAGTCCTGCTTTTTCCAATGCTTCATCTGTTATCGGGTCTTTGTACTGCAAATGATGCTCCTTTGCTTTTGAAGGATGGATCCCTTCCTTTTCTGAAGTGTAGGTATGCTTGACATTGGAAAGAACCTTGCCTTTGCTCGTCACAATCCCTGCCCCAAAAGTATGTGCAGTGCTTTCGATGCCTAGTATGGTGATTTCTTTGTTTAGCTTTTTCATTGCCTTGTCTTTCATTCCCTTTTTTGTTTTATTTTGAGTACTTGGGTCAAGTTTTATTGTTTAGTGTCTAGGTAGCGCATTTTGGTTGTTTCTATTGGGTATTTTTTATTGTTTTGGTCATCCTTGTTCGCTTACCGCAAGATTTGGGCTGCTTCTGGCTCTATAATGGGACAAACTTTTTTATAAGTATGCACCCCAATCCAGCTTTAATGGACTACGAGGAGAAGCGGCTTAAGGATCGCAAAAAAAGAAAGCGCATGATGAGTCTTATTCTTGCGCTGCTTTTTATCCATCTTATCCTTAATGTGATCAGTTTCCCTCTGATACATGAGAACCAGATCACGGGCAACGTCATACTTAATAATTCGATCAATCTGCAAGAGCGGTTAACGCAAAGGCAGTGCTTTCGCAAATATCATGAATGGACTTTTGATTGGGAGGGCTATAATGAGGTCGATGCGAGCGCGATATCTCCCAAGTTTAGGCTTTATAACGAGGAAAGTAGGAAAGGCACGTATTATGTCGAATTCGGTTTCTTTGATCAATCGCTTTATGATTTCAACCAATACCGCAACAAGCCCTACAGCTCGGTCATGAAGGAATTGCCCTGGAGCGCGGCAAGCATGCGTTCTGATAACATAACAGTCCATATGGGTCCAAAAGAAAATCGGCTGATCACCTCCTATACTGAAAAGATCGATGGCTCGAAACAGTACTGGGTATATGCACTAGTAACGGAGCCAAGCTATGTCAAGTGCGAGAATCAGGTCATTTCGAATTCTTCCACCCATTACTCGAACAACACTAATCAAAACATTGATATTTTGTCAACCAACGAAACAGAGTATATCAGCGCTTGGGATCTGCTTTTGGATAAGGTTTTTTAAGTGGATATAATAAATGGAATAGTCCTTTCTATCGTATCAAAATTCTAGGTGCTTAGCATCCTCAGGTCGAGCCTTGCGAAATTTACAAATGAGTGTGTTGCGGGGATCGCCCCATCCGGGGAGGCCACACATTTTTTACAACAATTGATAGGCGAGAAGATGCTAAACACCGGAAAATGAATTAAAGTTCCAGATAGAATAAAATTTTATCAGTAAAATAACTATTTTTTACTCTCCAAAAAATCATTCGCTTTCTTAAGAATATCTTTTGCCGTCTTGAAGGTCACTTTATCACATGCCTCATCATAGGGCAACCACAAAAAATCCTCATGCTCGAAGGAGAGCTTTACAGCTTTTGTTCTTGTCTGCGCCAGATAAAAAACAACTTCTTTCTTTATCTTCTCTTTATCGGCACTAAAGAAATAGGCAATCTTTTCTTTGAAATCAGGAACTATCGAAAGGTCTGTTATGCCCGTTTCTTCCTGCGTCTCTCTTTTTACCGTCTCTAATTCCTCTTCTCCTTTTTCGATATGCCCTTTTGGGAAATCCCAGTGGTGGGCGGCGTATTGCAAGATGAGGTATTTGATTGATTCTTTTTCTTTAAGAAAGACGACTGCGCCCGCTGATTGTTCGAATTTCATGATGTGATTTTTGGATTGAGATTTTAATAAGGTATCGGTTGGTCTATCCCTTAAATCTACCCATAGTATATTGACGAAGACCCATATACAACAATGCCCCTAGATATCCCATTGGAATGTCTTTTATATCAGGCGTTCCAAGATATCTAGTGGTTTCTGCAAGAGTCACGATCGCCATGCTCGCAAGCCCGGCAGCAACATTAATTGCCGTCGAGTTTTCACTCAATTGGACATATCGTTCATTCTCTTTTCCCTTGTCATAAGAGAGCACGTTTAGTCCATGCTTGATCGCGTAATTAAGCACCATCGCTTGCAAAAACCCATTGCCAAAATCTCCGCTGTGCTGTTGCACAAGCTGATCCAGAGACTCAGGTAGAAACGGAATTTGACCTCCGCTTTTTCGAAAATCCATTCTTTGGCCCTCCAAAAAAAATGCTAAGGGAAACAAAGGCAGATCGACAAAGAACATCTGCTTCATCTCTTTTTTGAGGGACATAACCATTTACCTGTTCATTTTTTTAGCTCTCTTTGATATGCCAAAACAAGCTCAGAACTCTGCATTGGATAGATCTGCTTTAAGAGCGCAATGTAGATCCCTTCTCGATTTGGATCAAGGGAATCGTCTCTATACAAGGGGGTGGCATCATGGCTCGCAGCAAATCTTGCCAGTTCCTCAATGGAAGCACTCTTTTTTTCCCGCTTTAAGATGATCAGACTACCTATGAGCATTGATCGCTCTAGTTTGCTATAACCGCTCAAAGCATCGAGGTTTTTGAAGGCCAGACTGTACATATCTGTTGTGTCGTAGAGCTTTTGTTTGGTCATCTGATTCCTACCTATCATCGCTGGAATCCGTACCCTTTTTTAGCTTATAAACCTTTTCAAAAATTAACCACTTCAAAGTAACAAAAATGCAAACATTTATATACCAGCGTCACCATGGATAGGTAAAGAACGAAAAGTTTATATATAGGCGTTCCCAAGAATAAGACTAGTAAGTGGGTTTAGGGGTAGAAGTATATATTCAAGAAGTAGTTGTTGTGCGTTTATAAAGCTGATGATTTAGGATCATCTCAGGCTTGACACGGGGGTGGCAGGCATTGAGAAAATCGAAAACAGTATAATCTATGCAAGCATGCTGCGCTTTTCACGATAAACTAAAACGAGTTGATGACCATGAGAATAACTGACACGAAAATAATTGATACCGTAAAGGAAATTGTTGGAGAAGATAGCTTAACAGTAGTGCAATATCTAAAGAACAAGAAGAACATCTCTGATTTCAAGATAGCAGAGCAAACCAAGAAAGATATCCATGAGATAAGGAACATCTTATATCGATTATACAATCACAATTTAGTAACCTATTATAGGAAGAAAGATAGGCAAAAAGGCTGGTACATCAGCTACTGGACCTTCAATAAGAAACGAATCAAGGACCTTTTGGTACAATTGCACGCAAGCAAGCTTGCCAAGTTCTCTGAAAGGCTTGAGGAAGAAGAGAAGAATCGAGGCAACATCTACATGTGCCCCAATGCCTGTATCAGGGTTAATTTCGAGAAAGCGACCGATTTTGACTTCAAGTGCTCCGAATGTGGCAATATCATAAACCACCAGGACAATGAAAAAACAATCAACTTCCTCAAGGAAAGGATCAAGGAATTGAAATCAACGAAAGACTTTTCAAGGATGAATTAGGTTTTTATTTTTTTTAGCATTGTTGACGCCGTTATTTGAGGCCACTTCTAATCATAATTGGAATAAAGTTTATTACTGAACCCGTTATGCTGATTCTATGCTCCATGCAACCATACTCAAGACACATCATCAATTCGAAAGCGAGGCACGCAAGCTTGTAGACTACGTTCGAAGTGCGCATGCATTCTCATATGAGAGTAGCGGCACCACAGTGCAAGGGGCATTTGAGATTGAAAAAAAATGGAAATCGATCTTGGATGCATCGCATTCCCGCAGCCGCTTCAAAAGAGAGATACTGCCAACCTTTGGTGCAAACCTAGATGCTTCTCAAAAAGCATATGTACATACCTTACTGGAGTATCTGCATAGAAATGAGACGCCGGTGTATATTGCTGAGCGATTCAGTATAGAAGAAAGCAAGCGCGAGAATGAATTATATACGAAAGGACTTTGGATGCAGGCGAATGGATATTCACTCATCGAAGCAGGGCATAGGCAAGCGGGTATTGAGAAAGTCTATGGGGGTTTAGTGAAAGAGGTACAAAGGCAGTGTCTAATAGATAAGAACATTGCCAACAATCTAAATAGCGCAGAAGAGGTCATCAGGGCGCGGTATGGCATTGTTGCAGATCCTCTTTCACTATTCATCCAGATCGGTGCAGTGCACAGTCCAGAAGATTATGTTGATTCTCAAAATGGATCACTGCAGGTTAGCGTTCTATCGCTAGCAGACCATCTTAGGGGAACAAACAAATCAAAAGTTGAAATGTCGAATGTAATAAGGAATGGTGCTTCCCTCTTTGAAATGGAGAAGTTTATTGTAGCAGACTACGAATTGATGCTCAATTCGCGTAAATAGAGGGAACAAGGTTTAGCAATAAACTACCCTGATAAAGTCCCAGAAGGTTATTTCTTCCATCGTTTCAATTTTGGAATTACAGATTCGGATAGCTCCGTTGCCTCCTGCGTTGTAAATTTTAAATTTTTTGCCATGAAATGCACTGAACGATCGATCATGCCTTGCAAAGTAAGATTTGGATCAGTAAACTCCCCGTTTTGAAAGCAGAACTTGCAAAATTCCTTGGTTTTAGAATGATCGTGATCGGTGCCAAAATTATCTTCTTTCTTGCCCTGCACCTCGAATTCTCCAAGCGGCATTCCACAGCTTTGGCAGCGAATTTTATCGTCCATTTTCCTTATATTGTGATTTTCTTGTTGTTTCTAAATCCTAGTGCAAGTGAACACGAATTTTGAATAATAGATCGGAAGGGTCTGGCTTATTATCATTCCTTGGTCTGAGCGCTATGGACGAGAAGCGAAGACTCGGACTAATTACTGCGCGAAGCGCGGAATGATTATTCTAAAATCTGGCTCATATAATCGTTTAGGTAAACCACAAATATAAAACTATTGCAAGCAAGAATGAGATGATGTTTATGATGAATCCCCGTTTTAGTTTTGAGCGCTCATCGATTCCAAGTAAAAACATAAGCACTGCAATTGAAAAAAATCCTCCGAGGTGGGCAAAGTGCGCGATATTATCCTGTCCTGGGTTTAGGATGCCTATGAAATCAGCGTACAAGGTTATCCATCCAACGACCATTATGGGGAGTGGAATCAATAACATGAATGTGATGTAAAATGGATTGAGAAGGATCGCTGTTGCCACAAACCCCATCAAAGCTCCTGAAGCCCCAATAGTCGCGGTGTTGCTTTCTAATATGAGGATATGGATCAATGAATTAAACAGACCAGAAAGGATCAATGATCCAAAAAAGAGCAATAATGTCCTTGAAAACCCAAGCCTTCTTTCAACAACCCTTCCAAAGATAAGGAAGCCAAAAACATTGGCGAGCAGATGGTAG
>CAZFPU010000144.1:0-5744 GCA_964521145.1 uncultured Methanosarcinales archaeon
CCGGATCGACGCCTCCAGAAATCGACAATGGTCTTGTTGTCAGGGGAAGATGGGGCGGCTGGGGCGCAGATTTCCATGCTATCAATTTCGAGTCAAAAGAAAATAACACACAACGAGTCAAGCAGGGCAGATCTTCCCGATTGTTCTTTTTTGGCCCTGAGCTGACAAAATACATCGATCCCAGTCCAGCAAGCGGTTGGCAGAACATTCCTGCATCATTTAGCCCTCCTTTGGAAGCGTCTATGGAATCGTGGGGAGCAGCTGTTTACGCATACATTTTCGATGCTACCGATGATGACATTCAAAATTATGATTCCATCACGTTTTCTTACGATAAAAAAACTATCCTAGAAACTTTAAAACAAGGAGAATGGGGCGGGTGGCATCCTTTGTTTTTGAAATGGCAAAATCTTGACGTCCCTTCCCATGCGCGCTTCCATGTCATCATCTTAGATAACGATGGGTTTTTCAGAATACGCCTTTTTTACAACAATCTCAATAAATTCATAACGCAGCCTGAAGGCGCAGCGGAGGAGTTCAACCTCAATGTAGGGCCCATGATGGATTTTGTCGACAACTTTCCTCCACAATTAATCTATTATCCTGAAGATAGGAAGACTTTCCTTGAGGAACAGAGTATGACATTTGATTGGCATACAAAGTCAATTTCCTTCATCAAAAAAAGATACCAGCCGGATGCAGTAATCCACGACATCTACAACCCGAATCAAATGCTTACGAGCAGATGGTGGATGGGATATATCGATCCAAAGAGCGCGCGCTATAACGCGATCTCAGAAACAGAGCGCGCGAAGCGTTGGCAGGAGGTGAAAGGCATGTACAAAGACTTAGATGCGATGATTGGGGAAATAATGAAAAATGCCGATGAGAACACCATTATCGTGCTAAGTTCTGATCACGGAGCGATTCCCTGGAACAAGGAAGTTCGGCTCAACAACCTCTTTGCAAAAAATGGGCTGCTGAAGTTCAAAATAGACAAAAATACTGGAGAGCCGATAGTAGATTGGAAAAACTCTACTGTCATTTACTTGCAGATGGACAATATCTACATCAATGCGAATGGCTTGGCTGGCAATTATTCCCGTTCATCAGGGAAGGAATATGAATCGCTTCGAAACCAGGTTGTAGATCTGCTGCTTTCATTGGAAGATGAGAGTGGCATAAATCCCGTGGCGTCAATAACAAAATGGGAGGATGCTCCGTCGTATCTGGATCTTCCAATCGATCGTGTTGGGGATTTGGTAATTGCAAACAAAGCAGGGTATGGCTGGGACGAAGAGATGAGCTCCGATTTTGTTATCTTTTCTGAGCCGCTCGCATCGGGGTACAAGCAGGCCGTTTATCCAGACAATGAGAAAGGAATGTGGACGCCTTTTATCATAATGGGGCCTGGGATCAAGAAAGGATATAGACTGCAGGAACCAATCCATCACATAGACCAATATCCAACGATTTTGCACGCAATGCGACTTTCAATCCCTGATTTCGCGGAAGGAAAACCAATAGGCGAAGCATTTGAAACTACGCAAAACACCAAATCATATGTTGTGCAGGACTGATCGCTGGCACACAAAAACCATTATAAATCTGCCACTCAATTTCAGAGCAAGTCTGAACAGATATGATCGATTCAATAGTGCTAGATTATGATGCTCTTGGAAAATATACACTACTGACATCTCTGCTGCTCATATGCGCGATAGTGCCATTGCTTTTGATCGCGCTTGCTCTGGTACATCGCTGGCTGCGTTCGATCCCTCGCCTTGTGCTGGTTAGTTTGATCTTGGTACTAGTTGTCGCCGCTTACCTTAGGATCTTTTTGTATCCTCATCTCTTTACACTCTATCTGGATGATTATTATCCCTTGGAGATCGCCAACAAAATAGTACATCTTGATTTTTCTTCGCTCAACTCTGTTTTTGTGGCAAATGCGCTCATTTTTGTGCCTGCGTTTGCCCTTTTTGGAGTTGGCTTCAAAAGTGGCATGTATGTGGCCATTGCGCTTAGCATAGCTTCGCTCATCCTTTTTTTCACTCTGGCGTATCTGCTTACTAAAGATTACCTTGCTGCCCTTATAGCCACCGCCCTTATGTCTTTGCAGCCATCACACATCCAATATTCCTTCTCAACCTACAATCACATCCCTACATTTTTTGGCCTGATGCTCGCCCTGAGCGCTTTTTTTTCCTATTTTGAGACAAGAAAAAAAAGTTTGCTATATCTTAGCCTGCTTTGCATTTTATTTCTTCTTGAGATGAGGACAGAAATCCTGCTTTTGGTGCCTATTCTCCTGATGTACTTCATAATTAAGGAAAAAAATAATCTCAGGAAGGCGTTTACATGGGTACCCTGGGCCGTCTTTGGTCTAGGAATTGCAGCTTTGATCCCAAAATTCTTTTTCTTCAACCTCAATCACCTAAACTACACATTGATGAGCATCTCTAACTTTTTGAGAAATCTTGGAGTGGCAAACGAGCTTCTAGGGGTAAGCTTTATCGGATTGCCTTTTCTCGTAGTTGGACTCGTTGCTGCAATCTATAAAAAGAATTTTGGACTGCTGGCCCTATCTTGCATCGCCACCGGCTTTTTGGCGCTTGTTCTATCGATGGAATTTTCACAGATCCAGGGTGCGCGCCATCTTCATTTTACGATTGCTGTGATGTATCTGCTTTTTGGAAGTGGTATATGCTTTCTTCTTGGTCTTATCAGGAATAAACATGCAAAGGTTGCATCGGTAGGCATTGTGGTGCTCGCGATTGTGATTCAAGGCCTCATGCACAATGTTTCATTGGTTAATGCCCAGAAAACTTCCCTTCCATTCAATCTGATATATTTTGACACAAGACTCCCAGAATATGCCGCCGCAATTATCCCTCTCCATTGCACTATCGTAAGCCCGCATCCGGCGAAATATTCTGCTTTAACTGATTTGAAGGCCATTCCTGTTGAGCAATTTCTCTTTGATCCAAATGGGTACATGGGCAAAGGCTGCATTGTTTTCGCAGAAGATCTGAGCTGCTCCTATCCTCTGCATGAAGTTGAAGGGAAATGCGACTCAATCAGAAAATTAAAGCTTGAATTTTTAGGAATGATAGACACCTCTGTAATAGAGATCCCCTATAAGGATTATGGGACCAATGCTTCTTTTTATTATATTAAAAACTGAAATGTAATAAATGCATTGCTGCTCAGCGAAACCTACTAAGGAATGGGATTTTTTTCAGTTGATTGATTTTTCTGGAGCTATCGACGTGTACTCTCAAGGGGGGTGCAGTGGCATTTTTGCTTAGGCCTTTGTCATACATTTCATACAGTGTGTAGTTCATACGATTGTCGGTTATAACCAGTACAGGGGTTAGGTCAAACTTATCCCTGATCTCAAGACAATCTTCCATCATTCCTGTTTTCTCCCTTGAATACATACAAAGATAATCCTCGAAAAAATAAAGGCAAGGATATCGCTTTACCTGGCTCGGGTCAGCTATGATCTCATTCGCGTTTTTTGCGTGATTGTAGAATCCCATCTGCAGGTTTGGAGCGTATGGCGTTATGATGAGGCAGCTCTGATTGGCATAGGAATGCACTATCTTTGGAGATAGTGTGCTTAGATGCATGTATCCAAACTTGGAGTCAGTCCACGCGTTTATTGAGGTGACATTTGCAAAAAAAGAGAGGAAAAAGTAAAGGATGAAAACAATCCAGAGACCTACCCTGACTTTCACCGGCATCATTTCTCGCAAATGCTCAAAGGGGATGCCCCAAACAAACGAATAATATGCTAAGAGCACAATTTTAAAATGTGGGGCATAATACGAGTTGAGCAAATAAAACAATGTAATGGGTAGTGGAATTAGAAGCAAAAAAAAAATCTCCCTCCATTTTTCCACTTTTCTTATCCACAATATCGATAGTGCTAGGAATATACCAAATAAAAAAAAAGCGTGCTTTCCGATAGTGGGGATAAAATAGTCTAATAAAGTCGGGAAAAATTGTCCAAAACCGTATACCAGGGTTGAGGAACCCTCATAGACGTACATTTTCGATTCGATAGCCTTAAGAAGAAAGAAATACACAAAAGGCGGTAATGTCAGGATCCAAGGCCAAAGAGCCTTAATCCAATATACTATATTGATTTTCTTTAACTGTATTTTTTCAGTTTTCGAAATTAACAAAAAAAGAAAATATACCGCAATTATCGCAAAGAACTCAGTGCGTATCATTGTTGCAAAAAGCAAAGAGAATAGCGTAAGGATGGAAAAGAGCAGGTTATCTGTTTTTAGAAAACACCAAAAAAAAATTGAGGAGAGCAGTGCAAAGAGCAGGCTTGGAATAATCGTATAGGAATTGGTCGATTGAACAATAAAAGCTTCTGCGCTTGCGAGTGCCAAAACACCAGCAATACCAATCACCTCCCTTTGAAAAAGAAGATATAACAAAACAAAGAGCAATAATAAGCAGCCCACGCTCATTATTGTGTTCAAACGTATTGCAAGCATATTATCGGGGCTTACGTGTTTGTAAAGGTTATAGTATATGAATACGAAGAATTCGTCATCATATCTTGTCTGCGACTCAAAAGATAATGCATCAGTGAGCAAATTAGGTTCATCGCCATATATTCGATGCACCGCGGGCACGTAATTCCAATAGCCAAGGCTCAATATAAGTAAAATCGCCAACAGCAAAATCAGGAAACCTATCCTGATCCCTCTCAATAATCGCAAAAGCTGCTTAAAGGCAAAGCAAAAGAGAACCAAGAATGTCAAGGTGGCTGTATAAAAGATGAGCAACTTCATTTTTATTTAACGGATCCACGGAAAAAATATCGCTGTTTGCGACTAAACATTATCGATAGCAGATCTGAAATCCCATAGTATATTCTCAATAATCCATATCTGCTCTTTCCTTTTGTTCTTGGAGAGTGTCCGACTTTGATTTGGCCAATGCGATAGCCTTTTGCTGCCAAAATAATCGGTATAAACCGATGCATCTGGCCTTTTAATTCTATATCTTGCAGACACTCCTTCTTATATGCCCTAAGCGTGCAACCTATATCTTGCACCTGGACGCCTGTTATTTTTTTAACAATACAATTACTTATCAAAGAAGGTATGTTTTTAGATATTAATGGATCTTTTCTCTGCCAGCGCCAGCCACATACTACATCAAACCCCTCATCGAGTTTAGCTATAAGTCTTGGGACATCTTCGGGATGGTTTTGTAGATCAGCATCCATTGAAACAATAATTTCACCCTTTGCCAGTCTAAATCCCTCTAGCAATGCGGCTGTTTGCCCCCTATTTTTGTTAAAATGAATTGCGTGTAAAAATTTCCGCGTTTCTTGCAGTTTCTGTAACATTTTTTTTGAATGATCCGTGCTGCCATCATTTATTAATAGAATCTCAAATTGTTCCCTGCCAAGCGTTCGTTCAATTCGTTCAATTAGAACTTGCAGATTTCTGGCTTCATTATATGCGGGGGCTACTACACTAATCATACTGCTGGTAGTAAAAGAATAGTTTAAATAATTTGTTAGAAAAGCGATTGCCAGCATGAAAGGTTCATTAAAGGATTCAAATCAGTACATTCTGGCGATCAGTGCAAACCACGATACTGGTGCTGTCCTTTATAAGGAAACATCAAAAGAATTTGACCAGGAAAGTCTATTTTGTGTCAATGAAGAACGATTGAACAGAAAAAAATTAACTAGAGAATTCCCAAGA
>CAZFPU010000145.1:0-5728 GCA_964521145.1 uncultured Methanosarcinales archaeon
GCCGAAGCAGTTCTTCTAGTCCCATTTTATCCTCTATGTTTTGCCTCTTTCTCAACTTCACAAAGCAATTTGAGTGATTTTGTAAAATCAAGGACGCCAAGCAGTTTGTGATGGCTATCGACAACAGGAACAAAAGTGATATTTTTATCAGACATTTTCTGAAGCGCGTCCATCAGCTCTGAGGAGCTTGGTACCGTGATTATTTCCTTGGTCATAATGTCTGCTGCTTTTAGCTTCAATGGATCTTTCTGGGCGGCAACAACGCGATTATTGATATCAACTGTCGAGATTATTCCGAGCGGTTTTTCATCCTTACTTAGGACCAAGAGATGGCGAGAGCCTGTATCTCGCAGTATCTTTGCGACTTCCACCGCTGATTCGTTTTCATGACAGATAATAGTCTTGCTTAGATCTTCATGCTTGATTTTTCTTGACATTTTAGCGACCTCTTCTTTTGTCATATGTGTCTTTAGCAGAGGCTCCCCAATTTATAAGTTTTGCTAATGGTTTGTACGCAAAAAGCCACCCTAGAGCCGTAGTTGGGATCGCTCCTATCCAGTATGAGCTGCGCTCCACTTGTTCCCTGGTTTTCCCAAGCCTTGTTTCAAAAGTTTCATAATTGTAATGGGAAGCCGCTTCCTTAACGAGTGCGTCTCTTTTCTTGTTATAGTCCTGTAGCTGTTTTAAATAGGTTGGTACTGTGGTGTGTCCGCCCTTTTCCAGCTCTTTCATCAGATTTAGTCCATCCAGATAAGAAGTGGAGACTTTCTTCATCAGATCCAAAGAACCTTCACGCTCGTTGAGGGTCTTGTCTTTGTTGATTACATAGGTATTGTGCAAATGTAGAGTGAGAGTATCGTATTCTGACTGGGTAACTTTTAGGTCCTTAAGTGCATTCTCAAAAACGCCTATTTTTTCTGCTCTGGCCTTATATCTTTCCAGATCAGTAGTTCCTCTTTCTTGGCTGGCGTCAGGAAGTGCCCATTTCCACATCCTGATTATCATGTCATCCAAAGCTTCTTTTCCGGGTATTTTACTCCCCAGATCAGTGCCTTTTCTTCCGATATCTCCTAAGGGGATCTGTCCGGTTCTTATTGCAGAGAGAGCCTTATCCCAAGCAGTTACTGTTGCACGCGAAGCATCGTATGCGTCCACGATAGATGAGTAGGTATCGAGTACTTTGCTAGAATAGATGTTATCGTCTCTTGGAAACTTATCTTTAACGATGCGCAGCTGCTCAATTGAATTTGCAGATCCAACTAGGCTTGCAAGATCATCGAGTGTTTTTCCGAATCTTTGCAAAGTTTCAACGCCATCTGCAAGAGGTCCGCCTAGGTAGGTCTGGCTAAGTGTTCCAACTCCATGAGCTGCCCCTGCAACTCCGGCTGCTGCCAGCAGCTTGATCACCGTTCGTCTTTTTAGTAGTCTAACCATGTTCCCACACTATATCCTGAGTATTTACTCTTTATAAATCTTTCTATTTTTACTACTTAAGAATGATAACTAATTTGTATATAGGATTGCTTATCCGGGTAATCCCAAACAAGAAATAGTTTAGCCTACCTATACATTACAGCAGAAACAAATCCCTTCAAATCTTTTCCGTGCGCAATGCTGCTTTCAACGGCACCGTTTTTCGGATCTATTGTTGAATTGCCAATTCTGATCTGAGGTTGATGAGGAGTATGATCGATGAAAGCCGATGGATTTGCGTGCCTGCCTCCGAATATTCCTGCGCAAACCAATGTTCCGTTTTGATCGTATTCAAGCGATATCTTTTTTGGTATTCCTGGCGCATCCTGCTCAGAAGCGCTAAACACCACATATTTGAACAATCCCCACTTACTTGATTGAGTATATGCAGTTCCTTTCAGATCAAGGCGCTCTTGCCGGGATTGAGCAGTATATTTTTGTCCATTGCCAACTATAGCTTCTTGCGCATCAAGATACGTATCAATTGTTCTTACTAGATTGAATGTATCATCTGCAGTCAATCTATCAAAGCGTAAATGTCCGCATCTTTGAATGGCATTGTCCCTTTGCTGCTCTAGTGTTTGCACTGCTTTGTATGCCGTCGTTCGCTCGTTTTCAGCAGAGACATATCGTTCTTCGAATGGTTTTAGATATCCAAGGTTTCTTGTTTGCCCAGTTGAAGCATGATGTTCGGATTCTAGCGCCTTTAAAGCATCTACAAAAGATGAATCATCAAACGCTTGCGGAGACTGCTTAGACTTTCCTAGTTTAAATGTGTCGCCATCTTTTATTATTGAATAAGTGCAGGTGCCGTGCTCTAAAGCGATTGGAACTGCATCTTTGAAATGGACAGCAATATCTCTTTGTGCTTCTCCATCATAACCTTTTATTTCTCGTCCCATCTCAAGACGCTCTTTTGGACCAATATCGAAATACACTGTAGCGATATTTTCTTTGCTTGCAAGCACTACATCATAAAACGTTCTTTGAGCAACATCATCTTCTTTTGCTCCGAATATGTTCGCCTTTGAACCAAAAAAGCGAGCAGGAAACCTTGCGTAGTGCGAATCATCGACGAATGTTGAATGGAATTCTACCTGAGAAACCATGCGTGTTGCCGCATCCGAACATTCTCTCAGGTTCATTCTTTGATCATATGAATACGAATCAGCTTGAGGAATCAGTGCAAGGGCTTTTGCAATCATATCCAAATCAGTTAGCCTTTGTGTCTCATGAGGCATTCCTGCACGTGCATCCGCAACTACATGGCGGTATTCTACAAGTACGTTGTTGTATTCTGAAGCTGCATTCTCCAGAGCCAAGTCAGCTTGCTTAAGAGTTTTTCTTGCATCATTAATTCCTGGCTTATGCGTTTGCATAATAAATTGGACTAAATCCTCATTGAGGGGTATAGATGGAGTATACGGCTTTGGATTTGGCTTTAGATCACCAACAGTCCTATAGGTGGGCATATTGCCGATTTTCGAAAATCCAACGAACTCCGCTTCAAAATATCCATTCTCGCTTTCGACAGGAACTTTGGTAAATCTCTCAAACATTTCAATTGTAGGTTTAGAATAGTGTTTTAGTGGAGCGGACCCCTCGGCTTTTGCTTCGAGAACCAAATCATCGGCTTGAGTTACATCATCTCTTAGATTAAGTTTAGCGCAAGGTGGCACGAGCAAAGGATGAACGGGCAGGGCCGTTGGTAAGATATCCAAAGCATGATAGCCATTCGTTCCTGCTTTAGATTCATGTTGTACGATGGATTCTAGCACAGCCTGGAATCTTGCTTGATAGCTAAAGGCATCGCTTTCTTGGCCAAAACTAGTGTTATCAGACAATCGCTCACCAGTGCCGATATCCCAGAATGCTTTGTTTTGCGCAACCGTTCCCTGCACGCTGAGTGTGCCATTGGATACAGCTCGAGCGCCAATAATGGCCGCATCAAGGGTGCTGTTCCAATCCAGCAGGTTTTTCTCGCCAGGCTTGTAATCTGATTTGTAAAAAGAAGCGGCATGACCAAAATCATTGCCAAAGACATGCACAAGCAAGTCCTGCCAATGATTTTTGCCATCGGTCCTATCAAAAATAGTGTATGAAACTTTAGTTCCTTCATCTGGATGGAATTCAACTGTTTTCTCTGCTTGTAAATCTTCTAGCGAAGGATAATGCGAATTCCCAGTGATGCGCCTTTCAAGATTTTGAGTGAATGGAAGCGTTGCAAGCATTAGTTGGCCTGCGTGTTCAGTTGATGCTACAAATGAAATTTCGCCCATCGTATACTCGCTGCTTTCTACAACTGGCCTATCGCTAAAAGCGCGCGCTTGCATGGGACTATTCCACTGCACTTCAAATCCTTCGCAGTTGGATAAACCATATGCCTGCTTGAATTCTTCAGGCAATGAGTTAGCTTCAGAGAAAATTCCATTGAGTGCTTTTCCATTTGATTTGGATGCGCTCTGTTCATGATAGACACCGTTTGGTTTTGGTGCAGGTTTGGGAGGAGATAACATTGATTCGAGATAATTTGATTGGTCAACTCTCCATTGTTGAATGTATCCTAAGGCAACACTTAGCGATTCATTTATTTTTTCTAAACTATACTCTGAGGTATGTTGGCCGCCCTTGACAACAGATAACTTGCCATTCATGCGGGCAGCCCAGTGAGAAGAGTTATTGAGATCGAAATTGCCCTCCTGATCAGCAAAGAAAACATCGGTTAGGCCATTTGATTCCATGAAAATAAGTTTTTGCGTTGCTGTTTTGAGCGTTGCTTGATCGGTTACTGGAACATCATACCAAGTCACAATTGCCTTATCACTATCATATTGTTTTGGATTGATATTGAAAATGGTTGGAGAGATATGAGGAAGAATAGTATCCTTCCCATTGAGCTGATCCAAAAGCCTTGCTTCCAAGCTTCTAGGTATATACGCCTTTCCAAAAGACCCTCTGGTGTATTGGAATCGATGTGGTGGTTCTTGCGCGTGCGCGGAATGTCGACTATAGTCAGGAAGAAGTTTTATCTCGGCATTATCTTCAGTAACAGTGTGATGGCCAGCACTTCTGAACGTGAAGTCAACAAGCATGGAGTACAGATCCAGATCGATGGCACTGGTTTCCTGCAAGCTTCTTCTGCTCGCGATCGAACCAAGCGCGCCCTGAGCGATTTCTAGCAGCGAACGATATGACTCGATATGATCCTTAGAACCATTAAGCATTTTCGATTGGTCCACTACAATCGATTTTCCGGAGCTCCAATCATAGCTAAATACCCAGTCCTCAGATCCTTCATTGAGTAATTTCCCTTCGGAATCCGCATTGAAAAGCGCAACCAGCGTATCCTGATGGTTCACAAAAGTGAGTGCGCCCACCCTGTTAGGATCGGAAATAGCAGGAGTTGCGATTTGAACATATTGGATGCCATCTCTCTGGGTTTGCTTAATGTCATAGTCCCAGTCTAATAGTCCAACATGGATGTCAGATTTTTCCACTCGGATATCTCTTGGGATCATTGAAAGAAGGGATTCTATGGATCCGCCCATTGCATCCGATTTCAGCTGCATTCTTCCTTCAAAACCTCTCACATACTTAGAGACCATTTCGAATAGCCCAGCATGCGTATTCCTATCAGTAAATAACCCAAATCCTCCAGCAGGGGCTAGGAATGAACCGGTCAATGGATCGCGAGAATCCCCATGCCATTGACTGCCTATGATCCCGATACCATTATTGATTGCATAATCTTGAGGATTTATATCGTTCAAAATAAGAGTATTGAAGCCATTTCTGAAAATCGCGCTTCTGCTTCCTGGCTTCTCATAGGTTATTACTTGCTCTGCTCGCCCGTCGTTAATTTGATACGCAACGCTGGTTACTCGTGCCCCATCCACATCAAATTGGATCTGATTTGCACTAAGCCATTCTGAAGGAAGCATGAATGGATTTTCTTTTTGGCCTCTTGCTGCTTGTCTGCCAGCATGGGGAGATAAATGTTGCAGATCGCTGGGTAGATAGCCGCTTAAATCCGATACAATTGAGCGCCTTGGAGACAATTCCTGTGCTTGCGTGTTTTGGACAGACCACATCGTAGTCTTGACTTGAGTAGCTAGATCAGCGGTTGCTGGCCGATCTCCTTGTCCCCTATCATTATCGAAAAGTGAAACATATCGTTGCAGCATTTGATAAAATCCAGCAGGCGACTTCAGGTCGGTTGTCTTTCCAAAGTCACCACTTCCAAGAACAAAGCCGG
>CAZFPU010000146.1:0-5719 GCA_964521145.1 uncultured Methanosarcinales archaeon
CCAAGAAGCAAGACGATGATCTTATCGAATTGATCAACAAGCTAACCAATGAATCAAAAAAGATCCCAGGACCGGAATTAGTGCAGGGGTAAAAATGGGCAAACCAAACCAAAACTCAAACATTGATTGTGAAAAGGCCAGCACCATCATCAGGTCGAGCCTTGCGATTCTTGGCAGCGAGTGTGTTGCGGGCAGCTTAGAAATAAGCTGGCACTTTAGGCGATTTCACTACGCTCAATCACCTTGGGGTCGACCGAAGGGAGTGCCCCTCTTTCCCAGGGTAGATACGCTGAGCGAGTGTGTTACGGGGGACGCCCCCTACGGGGCAGCCACGCCTTATTTGAAAACAATGATAGGCGAGAAGATGGTGCTGGCCTTCATTGAAAATGACCCAGTCTCAAGATCATAGAATTTCAAAAATTTCAAGGTCAAACTTGTCAAAAACCACCGGTGAAACACGGTGGCATGAAGCGGTGATTCCACAAGCGAGTGGTTCATCGAAAATCAAAGATTTTCGGGGTGCTCGGAAATTTGCCTTCAAAAGGCAATAACTATTGGCAATTTCCGACATTTGAGCATGCTCGGAATACCACTCAATTGTTTACTCACGCTAAACCACCATTCAAAGAGATGGTGGTATTCCGACATATAAAATAAAATATGAAAAAAACAAATAAAAAAATAATGTGGCAATTCATTGCTCTCTTCTGCATAGAGCTCATCCTAATACTTCCGATCCATTTTGCGCATGCGCTGAGCATTACCAATGTACAAGTCTCCAATATCGGGTCCGCATCAGCCACCATAACGTGGCAAACCGATGAGGTTGCCAATGGAAAAGTGACGTATGGCAACTCGAGCGATCTTGGGTTTACAAGAAGGCATTCGACGTATGTCTACGACCATGAACTGCTTTTGCAGGGGCTTGGTTCAGAAACCACATATCTATTTCAAGTAGAATCGCAAAACATCGAGGGAGATACACTGATATCAAACAACAAGGGAAAATTCTATACGTTCATAACAAATGACATTACTCCCCCTCCCAAAGTGGTTGGACTCGAGCAAGTCCTTGTCGATTACACCGAGATAAGATTCAAATGGGATGCCCTTAATGTATCTGATCTTAAGCACTATAGGGTGTATCGAAAGAACCAATTCTTGGTAAATACGACCGAAGTGTTCTTTCATGATACTAAGCTTGATTCTGGAACACTGTATCAATACAAGATAAGCGCGGTTGATAAGTCAGGAAATGAAGGGGTGCAAAGCGACTCGTTCTTTGCAACGACAAAAGCATACGATAAGGAAGTTCCCTACATTTCTAGCATGCGGGTTGCCGAGGTCTTGGCGGACTCAACTACCATTGCGTGGAATACCGATGAGAAGGCAAACAGCCTTGTCTATTATGGGCTCAATAAGGACATATCGTTGATAGAAAAAGATCTTGGCTATGATTTCAACCATAGCATCAAGCTTCCAAACTTGATTGCAGGACAGTTCTATACAGCCAAGGTGAACTCATGCGACATGAGCGATAATTGCATCAACTCAAGCTCCATAGAATTCCAGGCAGGCATCGATACCTTTGCCCCCTACATCAATGTAACAATCCCTCGCTTTGTGAATAGGAATTCAATCGATATCTCTGGCAGCATCGAAAAGGCAAGTGCGGTCGATCTATTTGTGAATAACCTAAACACCCCTGCAAAAAGCCTAGGCCCAGGCAATACCAATAATGGGAAGTTCGAATTTAGGGCAGTGCAATTGCAGACAGAGAATGTGATCAAGATCGTCGCGCGCGATAAGGAAGGGAACGTGAATGAGACAACGCATCGGGTGACGGTCGATATTGATGACCCAACTGTTGTCTTCGATGAGATACCTACTACGGCGCACAGCAAGAATTTCTCCTTGGTTGGGTCGACCAATGAGCCGATCTCAATGAACATATATCTGCGTTTTGGCACTTCAATCAGGCCAGACAAAATAGTTGCGCTAACAATAAGAGAAGATGAGGATGCGGTAGCATTGGAATGGAACACATCAAATGAGCGAGACCAATTCAGCCACTATGTCATCTATAGAAACGATATCGGACCAATCGGGATCAAGGATTCCCAATCATACAATGGGTACAAAGACGAGCAAGTCAATAAGGGTGAGGAGTACATCTATTTTGTGACCCAGGTAGATAAATATGGTAAGGAGAGCGAAGTTTCAGATCCTGTTTCCATAAAGCTGACAAATGGGAAAACAGGTATTGCAAAGCAAAAGCCGATCGATCCAAAAATTATAGAGAAACCAACAAGGCATATTGAAGCCAACAGCACCTTTTCAGAATCTATTTTGCTCAACAAGGATGATGGCGAATACACCTTGGTTATTGACATTCTTGATAGGGCAAAAAACCAGATCCTTATCGAAAAGAAGATTACTTTAGATACCATGCCTCCAACAATAAATATCCTTAATCCTCCCTTAGGCACTTTGATCTATGAGAGCTATGCCAATGAGATGGACATCAGGGGAGTGACCGAGCCTGAGGCGAAAGTGTACATGTTCGTCGATAGGACTCCGTTTGGAAGGGCAAATAGTTCATTGGTTGCAAGCCAGCTTCTTGAAGAGATAGAAAAAATAAAAGATGAGGAATTTGAGAAGAAATGCGAAGCGACAACCTTTACCTACGCTTTCTGCCAGAGGTCCGCGGATTATTTTGTGAAAGCGGATATCGAGGGAAATTTTCAGATCGATAATGTGGATTTGACTGATCTTATTGCGGGAGCAATCGATATAGAAGAGATAAACGCGCTTGCGCTTCGAGAAGGGCTCATCACCACCCAAGATAAGGACGTTCGCCTTGTTTTCATCGTAAGCGATGGTGCCGGCCTGCGCGCTGTGTACGAGCATCGCATCAGGCTAGGAACGTGCTGGAGCGGGAATCAGGAATGGGGTGTTGTAGCCCTGCCGCAATATCAGACCCCTACATTCATAAGCGCGCAGCGCCTTGCAGAAAACAAAGAGACACTTAATTTCTTTTTCAAGTTCGATTACAATGGCAATGGAAGGAAGGCAAGGATATTGCCTGGCGGCGTATCAGTGCAACGGGCCTGCTCGGGAACTGAGACTTTAGGAGAAAAACGATTCAACATAAGTTGCGTTATCATGCCAGCTGCAGGAACTACCGTTGTAAATGATGTTGGCGATCATTCCTTTACACAATTGCGACTCAATAGGCTTCAGAATATGGAGAAATTCATCAAGCTCGATTGGGATGAATTCTTCAAAGCAGTGAATAAGGAGCTTACCTTCCCCATGAAGGTCACTATAAGCTATGAGTATGAAGAGGATGGCAAGAAAAAAAGGGCAACACAGACCACATGCCAGGAAGTTACCTACGCCCTCGATAATAGCCTTATTGATCCACGCGCAGTATTGCCTGATTGGCTTATGTATGATTTTGTCGATTACCTGCAGGAGACCACTCGAGTTATCAATACTTTGAATGAACAGTTGAATCAGATAACACGATATGTTGCCATAGCATGTGTCTCCACTTTCTTTTTGAGGGTAGCATTTCAGGCCGTTCGAAGGTACAATGAGATCACCGCCGAGAAAACGTTCCTTCTGAAGAGAAATGACATTGATTTTAGTTTTCAGGTGCAAAGTGAAGAGGATAAGAAATACTGCAAGCAAGTCATGGTCAATGTGATGGCTGCGTATAATTTAGGTGATGTATCAACAAGGATGAAGATTTCGTCCTCTTCTAAGATCATCGAGGGAGACACCATTGAAGCAAAAAAATTAGAGTTGGAGCGAGGGAAACTCAATAGCGCGCTTAGGCGCATGAAGTTGAATTATTTCAGTGATGCCGATCTTGCACGCTGTTTCCCCGATGTGCACGCTACATGGAAGCAGGAAGCTGATATGTATAATTATTATCGACTCTCGTGCGATAGGTTATTCGGTCACGCAACACCTTCACGATGGACTGAAAGCAAGGATGATAAGATATTGCATGAGAAAGTAACTGCCGGTGAAGTGTGTGAAAACACCGGAAGTCCCAAAGGGCAACAGTTGCTCAAGGTTAAGTGTTCCGATGTAGCGGCAAGGGGCAGGATCAGTAAGGAGTTCATTACGACCTCCGATGAATGTTTCGATATAAAAACAGCGGGAAATACTCAAGGAGGTATATATCAAATTAACCCAAGCAAAACCAAAGGAAACATAGTCGAAGCCGAGCTGATTTCCGCAGGGGGGAAACGAGAAGATACCGTGCAACTCATAAAGGATGAAAAATCAAATCCATCAGATCGGCATTATATGACCTATCAGCCAAGAACCTGCTCGGAGATATGCGGCATCAAAGAATCCGACGCGGTCGCTAATCATTTTGATCCAGAAAGGCAGCTCGATGATGCAACCAAAAAGAAATTAGACCAATTGACTAAATCAAACGTAAAGATGTGGTCTTGCATGCCAACTAATGCGTGCTATCAGCTAAAGTCCGATAATACGTTACAGATAAAGGATGCAGTACCAAAAGGATTTACCAAGGATTGCTTTTATCTTGCCAATGAAAATCCAGATCCAAAGATCAAGAAATTAGATCCTCCCTCAAAATTGAGCGATCCAGAGGTCATTGGCAACAACCCGGACTTCAGCTACCAGTGCTGCTGCCTTGCGGGAAAACGAGGAGGCTCTGACGTATATTATCATTTCCTTGATACGAACAAATATACGACAGCAGATTTTGGAGGAGACGCAGGAGATGGCATAGGAACCTTTGCATTCCAATCCAAGCAAAACAATGATCCAAAAAAATCCTCAGTCCCAGCAAACTGGGAAGACATGCAGTGGAGCTATCGATACTGGAAAATCCAATATCAGACACATAGCCAGCCAATTGCGACCTCAATCACACGACCTGTTGCTGCTGTTCCAACCAAACCCACGCCAGTCCCAACCGTTACAAGTAAACCGGTGGCTGCTCCCAGTAGTCCAACGGCAACCGTTGCCTCTACGACACGATCCACGCACACCAAATACAATCCAAACAGATACGTCGATGGACGCGATTACCCTGCGTGCTTTGGAATGAACAATATCTTCTTCGATCCAAACGAGCCAGGACTCACTGAAGCGGGCAATCTACTTATCATAGACTCAAGATCACAACATACCAGCATGCTGCAATGTGTCAACATCGGCGGCGTGCGCAACAGGCTCATAATGATGACCAATATCATGAACGCACTCTCAACCTGCCTAATCGATGTTCGGGAGACCGGAACATCAGATTCTGCAGCCTGTAAAGAGATATTTACCAGATATGTATGCGATTCGATGTGGGAAATAATCAACTTATTTGCGAATTCATGCCAGCCATATACGAGTGGCACTGAGGATGATGAGGATCCATTCTTCTCAGTTGTTTCAGGAGGCGTCCAAAGCGTTGGAAAGAGCCTTAATGACGCGGCTGCTGAGGTCTCGAGTGAATATGGAAACGTAGCGCTCAATGAAATTCTTGGTGGTGGCGCATCTGGGCTTGCAAGAAAGGCTTGTCTAGCGGCGTTTGGCTATGATTGGGACTTAAGCCTTGATAGCATCATTGATGCCGCCTATGCGCAATCCTTTGCATCGCTTGTACAGGCAACAACAGGCGTAAGAGAATTCGTCTCAATTGAGCCCCAATCTGAGCGGGCAAGCTATGAATATC
>CAZFPU010000147.1:0-5694 GCA_964521145.1 uncultured Methanosarcinales archaeon
TTCCGGCATGCCAAAAATCCGCAGATTTTTTAGCACATCCGGGGCCGCAGCACCTTGTAGGCAACAATTAACAGGCGAGAAGATTCCATGCACCAACTCACCAATGCGAGTAACAGAATTAAGACAGAGTTGTATCTGAACATGGTAAAAATAATCTTTTTGGAGGAGTTTGGAAAGGCGTTCGTGCCACGAAGATTCACTCCTTACTTAAGAAAATACCTAGCGAAGGCAGGCATCTATTCAGTGCCCTACAAATTCTTTGGCGCGCTGTTCTATCTTACCGCGATGCTCACCGGCACGCTCTACATGCTCTATCTCTATCCTTTTTTGACCAAATATTCGTCTATCATCATGCTCGTTGGTTCCATGGTCTCGTGGTTTTCTATCCAGATATTCTTTGCTGTCTTGATAATCCTGCTCATTTACTTCTATCTTGACATTCGCATCTATCAGCGAACCAAGAAGATGGAGGAGCTCTTGCCCGATTTTTTGCAGATCGTATCCTCTAATCTCAAAGGAGGCATGTCTTTTGAGAACTCGCTTTTTGGGGCGATCAAGCCTCGTTTTAGCGTGCTTGCCAATGAGATGAGCGAAGTATCCAAAAAAGTGATGACTGGCTATTCAGTTGGTGTTGCCCTGCAGGAATTCAGCTCCAAATACGATTCGCCGATGCTTGGAAGATCAATCGATCTCATGATATCTGAGGTCGAAAGCGGAGGGCACATAACTGATGTCATCGATAACTTGGTTGGGACCTTAAAGGAAACCCAGACCCTGAAGAAAGACATCTCGGCATCGGCAGTTACCTACATGATATTTATTGGGGCAATCGTGATATTCATAGCGCCGCTGCTCTTTGCCCTATCTTATCATCTGCTCATCATCATCATGGGTTTTGTTGGGAAATTATCTTCGGTCACCGCTCGCTCAGACCTTCCGCTCCTAAGCGTGAAACAGGTTCAAGTCGATCCGTTCCAATTCAAGATATTCTCCTATGCCGCGCTGCTTATCATCTCCTTTTTCTCATCCATGATAGTATCGATACTAGAAAAAGGCTCGATAAAATCCGGCCTCAAATACATTCCCGTCTTCACGGCAGGCTCTGTGATTTTTTATTATATTTTCATGAAGATACTTTCGTTCTTGTTCCATAGCTTGTCGGTTTGAGGCAGGAAATCCTTGTACCAATAAACTAGTTCATTTTGAAAAATAGATAATAGAATAAGTTAAAAGAGAACAATTCTAAATTAAATGAAGGCCAGTACCCTCATCAGGTCGAAATATTTTATATTCGATAGCGAAGGTGTTGCGGGGGATGCCCCTACGGGGCGGCCACCTCTTTGATTGCGACAATGTATATTTCGAAGATGGTACTGGCCGAACAATAAAATAAACAATCCTAGTCAGTAATCAACAAAATCCCTCCAAGCCAAACCTCAACATTTATATCATAAACTCACTTCATACTATCTATGAATAAAAAAATAAAAGGGATACATCACATAACCGCGATAGCTAACGATGCGAAGAAGAACGTCGATTTCTATACGAAAATCCTAGGGCTTAGGTTGATCAAAGTGACGATCAATTTCGACGACCCTAGCGCATATCATCTCTATTATGGTGATGAATTGGGGCACCCGGGAACCGCCCTTACCTTCTTTATCTACTCTGGCTCTTCCTTAGGAAAACCCGGCCATGGCCAAGCGAGTGCGATCGCATTTTCTATCCCTGAAAACACAACACAATTTTGGATGGATCATCTAAAAAAGAACAAGATACCATGCAAGCAATCAACGCGATTCGAAGAGCAGGTCATCTTGTTTTCTGATCACGATGGGCTGCCCCTGGAATTAGTAGCACATAGGGGCGCATCAAAAAAATACGTCTGGGGAAAAGGCACGATAGCTGATGAATTCGCGATCCGTGGCTTTCATTCAGTCACTCTTTGCGAAGAAGGATATGAAAGCAGCGCAGAGATCCTAAAGATTCTTGGATTTAGGCAGGAAGAAAAAGAAGGAAGCAGGTTTCGTTTTATAGGGGAGGGAGATGTTGGCAATGTTATAGACATCACGGTGCTTCCTGATGCCAAGGATGGTTTTGTAAGCGTTGGCTCAGTGCATCACGTTGCCTTTCGATGCGATGATGATCTTGAACAAAAGCATTGGCACGATCTGCTTACAAAGCATGGCATGAACGTGACTCCGATGATCGATCGCAAGTATTTCCATTCCATCTATTTTAGAGAACCAGGCAATGTCTTATTTGAGATAGCAACCGATGGGCCCGGTTTCACAGTCGATGAAAAGCCAGAGGATCTGGGAAAGAAGCTGGTATTGCCTGATTGGTATGAGTCCATGCGGGCAAAGATCGAGAAAATGCTTCCTTCCTTGGCTGATGATTGACGCTTGGTTTAATTTCGCCTTGATTCAAATTGCTTAATTGAATATTGGATGCTTATTTGATGATTTGCCTCATGGTTCGACCCAATGAAACTTAATCCAAGTACAAAAACACCATTGTATTTTAATTAATATATTTTTATTAATGGATGGTCCAGTCTTTATTGTATTGGGAATGCCACCTAGGATAGCTTATGAAAAAAGATACTGATTTTGTGCATGTGTTTGTGCCTGGAAACGAAATTACCTTGCTTTTGCTGCATGGCACTGGTGGGGATGAGAGCAGTTTACTTTCAATTGGGCATGAGTTGCATCCACAAGCGGCTCTTCTTAGTGTGAGGGGAAATGTGCTTGAGAGTGGCATGCCCCGATTCTTCAGAAGATTCTCAGAGGGAGTTTTTGATGAGGAAGATATACGATTTCGAACAAAAGAACTTGGAGATTTCATCAAAGCTGCCTCAAAAGAATATAACTTCGATACAAAAAAATTAGTTGCGGTCGGCGTTTCCAATGGGGCTAATATTGCTGCAGGCATTTTTTTCCTAGAGCCTGATCTTCTGGAAAGAGCAGTTTTGTTTAGGGCGATGTATCCACTGGACCCCATAAGAAAACCAGACCTTTCTGGAAAATCTATCTTGATGGCGCAAGGAACACACGATCATATGATCAGCAAGGAACATGCGATGAAGCTGGCTGCTGTTTTTAAGGAATATGGGGCGGATGTCGACCTTAGGTGGATCGATTCTGGACATTCACTTACCCAAGAGGATATATCACATGCAAAGAAATGGATCAGCAAAGAATTTCCATAAGTTTTTCAAGATCTTCTTGCCCTAAACCCGATCTTTGAATAGTTAGCGTTTCTAGCATTGTGTCGTAGTCATTGGTCCAAAAAACTCTGCTAAGAAAATAAGCCCCCGGTGGGATGTGCGCCCACGACCTTTGGATCTCTTAAACCCATACGTTCTACAAGTCCAACGCAATAGCTACTATGCTACGGAGGCACACTTGTCTAGGAAAAAAGTTGGTTTAAATATCTTTCTTGGCGCTCCTATACGGATCGATTGGCATTTTGACTAGCGATTTGGGGTTGGACACTCTCTGGATGATTATTTAACTACTAATAAATAGTAACAAATAGAAAGATTTATAAATGCGTACTTCTCAAAAAGCGATATGGCAAACGGTGCACTAGAGGAGAAACTAGCTGATATGAAAGAACTCGCCAAAGGCATACCTGATGAGGCATTTTTATGGATGGACTCTGCTATCTTTTTAGGGGTAATAAGTGATAAAGTAGTCACGGTTCAGTGCAAGGCAACAGAGATAGACGACCAAATCTCGGCAAGAGGCGCTGAGATCCCTCAAAATGTAGCCAAGATCAGAATGGATATAGGTGATACTCTGAAACTTGCGTATCATAACGCGACCACGACCTTACTCGGTGCTGCGCTTGACTGTGCAAGTCTGCATGGGAATATAGGGGCGGCAAACATCTATCTATCCTTTGCTGATCAGTATATTTCAAAGCTTGATAGTTCGTATGCGCAGGCAAAACGCACCAAGAAAATGGAGATATACCGGGAGGGAGCGCATTTGCTGCTAAGCCGCGCGGAAGAAGACGTAGGAAAGATCCGAAAATACAATCGAACTTTGCGTGACTATGATGAAGGCAAGATCATGGCCTCTTCTGCCGATGCATCTGATGTTACGCGGCATATGCAAGATCAAAGGCTAGTTGCAGTCACTGATGCGGATAGGAAACTGAAGCAGATCTCAGAGCATCTTGACACACTTAAAAGTGAAAATCATATGGGGCAGGCCACTGCCGATCAAATCTGGGGACAGATCAAAGGGCGCTATGAGATGGTTAAGGTAAAGGTAGATAAGTATCTGCCAAAAGCACCGAACGCGTAATAGCACCCTCAAATTCTATCGATAATTTTGATCGTTTACCTAAAACGTCCCTTCAAATCCGGTCATAGGCGAGTGGAATGAAGGCGCTTCTGGCATCCAGGTCCTTAATTTCAGATATGCTTTAAGCTTGCTTTGGATACGATAGACTTCCCGCCATAGTTCTTTCTCTCGTTTTTCTATATCGGCGTATATGATGCGCTTTTCATAGATCTTTTTCCAGTGTTTTAGGAATGGATGTTTTTCCCATGTAAGCCCAATATCTGAGAGCAGCTTTGCATTGAAGAATATCTCTAATTCACCTTTCTGCGATTTCATCTTCTTGCCCTGATGCACTATCTCGACATCGCTCATGCCGACCAGATGCCAATCGATATCAAGCGCGAATCTAAAGTAGTTGTTGCTTCGCTCCCACTGCTTGTTTGCCCGCCACCAGACCCAATATTCTTTGCCGCCATGGTGGATTCCCTTCTGATATACATTTTCGGAATAGAGGATTTCTAGGTCAGAATGCGATTGCATGCCCTCTTCATTGTTTTCCCAGCCAAGCCACCCTTCTTCTAGGAGAAGCTCATGCATCATTACATAGAGGTTTTTGAGGTTGAAGACGTCTTTGTATTTGACTGAGAATGGGGGAATGGGACGACAGAGGCTTGCCTTTTTTATCTCATCATCCTTACCATAGTAGACTTCAGGACTGCTTGCCATGAAGATGGTATGTAGGAAAGTGCTTTAAATAGTTTTCTGTTTGGTATACTGGTATAGGGAAATGGTGTTATTTGATTTATAAATGAATTGCAGCCGGTTCAATTCCATTCTTACTTAGAATACATCGCAAAAGCAGCCAATGCCCCCAATTCGACTGAGACCTTCGATCCTTTTGGGTCCGCGCCATGCTGTATCAACTGCTTCACCAACATTGGCATAATCTGAAGATACATGTCAGGTGGAATACATTGAGGCGTATTTTCCTTTATGGTAGCGCTGATACCAACTGTCTGCATTTGCGCCTCATTACCAATTCGCTCAACAGTATAGGGACAGAAATCCAATAAGCCATTGCTGGTCAAATTTACATGCACGCCATTCTGCACCACATATTCAAATATTTTGAGCGGATCGCTAAAATCCCTTCGCTCGGGGATTCCGCTTGCTATGTAGAGAAACCGGCGTGAATTGGACTTCTCGGGAGCGTATTTGAATTCAGAGATTCCCGCGTGGAATGGGATTGTGCCTAACTCTTTGGAATTGAGATTTCCAAAGTAAACATTCGAGATGAGATATTCTGATGCCTTGACTTTAACGCTCATTGACACGTCTTTATCCTTGGAGCGATCCACTTTGAAGCGAGACATCTCATCAGCGATCAATACGGCAC
>CAZFPU010000148.1:0-5691 GCA_964521145.1 uncultured Methanosarcinales archaeon
ATTAAATTGTGCTTGATTTCATGATTTTTACAATAAAAGAGGGGTGTTGGTCCTGCTTACTGGATCGTGTTAAGAAAAAATGACTCAAAATGCATAATGTTTTTAAATAAAAATCCTCATCTGCCTAGAAGGTGGTTTTCAAATGATGAATCAGCTTAAAACAGTAATACTTTTAGCGCTCTTAACTGCTCTTTTACTATTTGTAGGAAGACTGGTTGGAGGTCCTGCAGGGCTTTTGGTTGCGGGCATGTTTGCAGTTATCATGAACGTGGGAAGCTATTGGTTTTCTGATAAGATAGTACTGTTCATGTACAAAGCCAAGGAAGTCAAGGATAAGAACCACAAACTCTATCGAATCACTAAGGAAATTGCCCAAAAAGCTGGCCTTCCGATGCCTAAGGTATATACGATTCCAAGTGAACAGGCAAACGCATTTGCCACCGGAAGAAATCCAGACCATGCAGCGGTTGCCGCAACTGAGGGCATTCTAAAACTCCTAAACGATGAGGAATTGAGCGGAGTCATGGCCCATGAGATGGCGCACGTCAAAAACAGAGATATTTTGATCTCAACCATTGCGGGCACAATTGCGGGTATCATTTCCTATGTTGCGACAATGGCCCAATTCGCCGCAATTTTTGGCGGAAGGGATAGGAATGGAGGCAATGCACTGCAGTTGTTACTGCTCGCTGTCGTTACACCAATCATTGCAACGATAATTCAACTGGCAATCTCAAGAAACAGGGAGTATCATGCCGATGAAAGCGGCGCTCGGATAATAAAAAATTCAAAAGGTCTTGCAAGCGCCCTTGAAAAACTGCATGCTGATGGCAAAAAAAATCCAATGCGCATTGGCAATCAGGCAACCGCGCATTTATTCATCTCAAATCCTTTTTCAGGAGGGGCGATGATGAGTATGCTCTCAACGCATCCGCCAATGCATGAGAGAGTTAGAAGGCTCAATTCGATGAAGTTTTGATAAGCTTGTAATGCTTTCTTATTTTTTCAATTTTCTTTTTATCTAGTTTTGCTAGTATCATCCCTTCTTTTTTACGTATTTCTGCATGCATTTTATCAGGAGTGCAGATACAACTATACGCCAATGTTTTTTTGGAAAATGCATCGACAAAAACAATACCACATGAATTCTCAAAAGCGCGGACGTAAGGAATTTGTAGATAGGAATCGACTTCTCGATCATAATCAGTCAAATACGATGGACAGAAGATGACCCACGCCCCCTGCTTTGCAAGATCTTGCACAAAATTTTGATGCGCGATATCCCAGCAGATAATAATTCCAATTTTTCCGAATTTTGTGTTGATTATTTTGTTCTTCTTTCCCTGCACAATCCTTTTTCTTTTTTCGCCAAGCCATAAATTGATCTTGTCATAGGAAAATATGACTTTACCTAAATCATCAATAAGAAATGCCCTGTTGTGGATCTTGTTTTTATCGAGAACGTAGGTTGAGAAGATGCAATGTATCCTGTTCTCTCTGCATGCATTCTTTATCTTATTTAGTAATGATGGAAAGTCTATTTTTTGTAATTGTTTTTTGTTGTGGGTATACACAAGAGAAGTCTCGGGAAAGCAAATAATGTCAACTTGTTTCTTTGCGGCTTTTTTAATGTATGAAAGAATTGTGTTAAGGTTCTTAGAATAGTCATTGGTGACAGGGATTTGAGCGGCGGCAACGATGACCATTTTTTTATTTTTTCTAAATGTTTTTTATTTTATGAATGAAAACCATATCAAAATGGAAAAAGTTGAGCAATGAGCGATTAATAAAAAATTGATGGGTTCTTAGTAAAAACATGCCTCGGTCATTCCAAAACCTGGTAGTCCCTATCGATGATCTCGCGGATCTTCTCTGCTTTTTTCTTGCCGATCATTTCAATGGTTTCCAAATCCTTTTGAGGGGCATTGACGACATTTTTTACACTCTTGAAATGCTTGAGTAGTGGTTTTGAGAGCGTTGGCCCGATTCCTGGCAGTGAACTCACGATGTATTCCTGCTGCTCTTTGATGCTTAGTGTCTTTTTTTGCGGATGCAGGGAAAAATCCTTACCAGATTCCTCCTGCTCTCTTCTTGCTATTGTTTGCAGCATGAGCGCACTATCTTTTGGGTTTTTCGTGTAGAGTATTGGAACGCCATAGCCTATTGCGATTGCAGCAAACATGCCTCTGATCGCATTTGCATGCACATTTCTTACCGAATAGACATCCTCAACTCCTTCAATCATAAGCAGCGGACGCTCAAAATTATTTTTTAGATTCTTTATCTGATCCAAAACCCGTCCATCGATGATGCTTTGCACGAAATCCTCCACTTTCTTGAATTCAACGCCCACTTTTGAGCTTAGGATATAATCAGCATTTTCAAGGCTTTCAAGGCTCAGATTGATATCAAGCTCAACCAACTCTTTGATAATGCCAGTTCCCTTCTCCCGATGATCAGCGACTATCTTGATCTTGTTTTCCACAGGCACTGAAAGTGTCTGCTGCACCTTATTTGAATGCATGTATAGATCCAGTTTTTGTTTTAAACTTTCCAGATTCCTATACATTTGCCGTTCTTTGTGATGCGCGCTCCAGCGATAACCTTCATCCACCGTGTTTTTTGTCATTAGTACTATGACTTTACCTTCTGCATGCCTCCCCGTCCTTCCTCTTCTTTGGATATGTCTAATTGCTGAAGGGATTGGCTCGAAGAAAATGACCGTATCGACTTCTGGAATATCAAGGCCTTGTTCGGCAATCGATGTCGCGACAAGAACGTTGAACTGCCCGCTTCTGAAATTATCTAGCACCATTTTCTGCTCTTTTTGGCTAAGTCCCGTCTCCCCCTTCTTGAGCTGCCCTACAAAAAGCTGCGCCTTGGCGTCCTCTACTCGGTTCAGATGCTCGACGATATCCTGCGCGCTTTCGCGATATTGATTGAATACAATGATTTTTTTGCCTTTATTTTCCTTCATCTCTTTTTCAATTATTTTTTGCAGCTGCACTAGTTTCGGATGCTCTATCTTTTCTTCAAAAAGAGTTCGCATCTTCACCAGAGCTGATCGATAGTTAAGATCCCTGACCAGATTTTGCACCGCTTTTACCGTGGTATGTTTTGATTCCTCATCAAGTCTTTGCAGATAGTGATATGCAGGGATAACTCCCTGAGTCTCGATAAGCTCTAAAGCATGATACATCTTTATTATCTCTGCGAGCGTCGATATGCCGCTCCATATGGTGGGGTCTTTTTCCCCTAAAGATGCTCTGCCTCGCAGTTCAGATTGCATGCCCAGCAATTCTGTTTTGGTAACAAACGCAAGATTCTTCTTCTGCAAGATCCCCATTTCCTTGAGTTTTTCTAGCCTGCTTTTGATGAAATCGCGAAGAAACCTGCTCACATCAAGAAAAGGGGGAGGCAAAACAACTTCGACCCAGGTAAGTTCAATATCATGCACATAGGGCCTCACATCAGGATCCTTATCAGTTCGAATCTCGATATCTTCAATTGAAAGATTGGTGCATACTTCTTTTATCTTATCAAGATCTGATCCAGGAGATGCCGTTAGCCCTATTATTCTTGGAAATCGAGATATTTTCTGATATTGCTTTGCTATCCAGGTGTATGCATAATCTCCAACTGCGTTATGCGCCTCATCGATTACAAGCAATGAAACATCCTCAAAGTATACCCGCTTGTTGATGAAATCATTTTCGATGCATTGGGGGGTGCTTACTATCACCCGCGCGTGCTTGAATAGCTGCGCGCGTTTTTCTGGAGCAACTGATCCAGTGAACAGGGCGACTTCATCCTCGTTGATGGTCAAACTCTCCCGCGCCTCCTTTGTGATCTGCTCCGCTAAAGGTTTTGTCACTGTTAGAAATAAAATTTTTGATTGAGGATAGAGATTAAGGCGCTGCGCCGCAACCAAGATCGCTGTCTTTGTCTTTCCTAAGCCTGTTGGCAAAATGATGAGGCAATTGGACTTAGCGCAGCTCGCTAGAATGGTTTCCTGATACAAGCGTGGCGTAAAATTACGTATTGAGAGCATGTAGTTGAGTGGGTGTAGTTGGTTTATATAGATTATCGTATTGAGACGAGACGATCTTGTTTTTGGAAATAAGTATTTGATTGTGGATACTTATTTCTTGTACCATTAAAAGAAAAGATGACAATTTTGAAATAATTATTTGGTTTTGTCCATTTTTGCTTCTTTTGAAGCTTCCTCATAAAACAAAGTCCAATGCTCAAGCAATTGTCCCATCGCTTTGGTCATTTCCTTGTTATTGCTGCTAAAAAGCGGTTCTAAATCTTTTGCAAATACACTATCATGCTTTGAATTTGCGTGTATCTCGAAGAATTCGTGCAGATCCGATCTTTGTGGCCACATCCTTTGAGCCGCCAGAAGATAATTAGGAAAATCCAGCGTGTCTGCAACCTCGTATGCAAGAAAGTGCCCAATGCAATATTCTGCACTCTCTTTGGAGATGGTATCCTTTAAAAAATCGATGAAAATGACCATTTGCTTTCGAAGCTTGCGCTAGCGGTGTTGACATAGACCCTTTAACAACTTCTACATTCAATTCATCAAGGACTCGGCGGTAGAGCTCAGCATGCGATGCTTTTTTCTTTTTGTGGCCAGCATAGAGTCCAAATTCATCGCGCAGGTTATCGACTACAACATGCGCATACGGATGATCGAAGTAACGCATCGTGAATATGCCAAACATTTGAGGAAGCCATGTTCGCATCTGCGCAAAACCTTGTGAAAGATGGCGTTTTACTGACCCATCGTTTTTGCCATCCTGCAGCCGCTCAAAGAGTGGCGTGTTCAGATACCCCTGCTTTTGATCCCTTGCCAGATCCTTATAGATCGACATGACCTCGCCTAAGCTCTTGTACCCCTCACTTCTTTTCTCGAATAGATTTGCGATATCTCCCATGATTTCCACCTTCGTGATTTGGTTATCTCATCAAATACACTGACTGGTGGTAAACGTACTGAATATTTAATATTGTGTTGTTCAAAATGAACTACAATGCATAAATTTTATATAGCTCTAAAGATTGCAAGACCCCATGCACAAAGAAATGTTTGCCAGATTAGGGCTTAGCGAGCATGAAGCAAAAATATATCAGGCATTGCTATGGCTAGGGACTAGCAGCGCAACCAAGATAGCGCAAGAGACAGATATCGATAGGGCAACGACTTATCGCTTCCTCTTCTCGCTCATTGAAAAAGGATTGGCAAGCTATGTGATTAGAAATAATGTCAAGTACTATAGCCCTGCGAACCCACGAAAGATCGCAGATGATATTCGCATCCTTCAAAAAGACTACGAATCATTTCTCCCCCAGTTAGAGTCATTGCTACATTTGCAGAATGAAGAAACCAAAGTCGAATTGTACAAAGGAAAAGAGGGGCTAAAAACAATCATGAAAGATATTCTTCGGGAGAAGAAACAATACACGTACATAGGAGAAGTTGAGAAGTTTTTCACCGAGCTTTCAGGATATGGCGAGCAATGGTTGCGAGAAGTAGGGAGATCAAGGATAAAGGGCAGATTAATCTGCAGGGAAGATTCCTCATTTAGAGTGGCAAAAACAGAGTCCTATCGGTTGATCTCAAAAAAATTCATATCAAAGATATCCACATGGACCTATGGAACCAAGACAGCGTTATTCATCTGG
>CAZFPU010000149.1:0-5665 GCA_964521145.1 uncultured Methanosarcinales archaeon
CGCAGGAACTGTCGACGACGCCCAGGCTTTTGTAACCAGAATTAAGGAAGAAAGGCGCGGTGGCGGCATAACTAGTAATCTTAATATCATGCATGACATGAAAACAGACCAAGTGTATGTTGAGTCTGGAAAAGGCAGGGCACGAAGACCATTGATCGTAGTTCGCGAAGGCCAACCTTTGCTTACTGAAAAGCACCTAAAACAGCTCGAGAAAAACGAGATTGGTTGGAGCGATCTGGTCAAGCAGGGGATCATCGAATATATTGACGCTGCCGAGGAGGAAAATTGCCTGGTCGCATTCTATGAAAATGACCTAAGCAAAGATCATACCCATCTTGAAATAAGCCCATTAGTCATGTTTGGCTTGTGCGCATCACTGGTTCCGTATGGAAACTTCAACCAATCAACAAGATTGAATGCGGGAGCTAAGAACCAAAAACAAGCGCTCGGATTATATGCTGCTAATTATTCTGTTCGAATGGATATGGACGTTAACATTCTGCATTACCCACAGATGCCCATCGTGCAGACACATATGCATAAATTAAGTGATTATGATAAGCACCCGGCTGGTCAAAATGTAGTGATCGCTGTAATGAGCTACAAGGGATATAACATGGAAGACGCGATCATCCTCAATGGCGGATCCATTGAGCGAGGCCTTGGCAGAAGCACCTATTTTCGGCCATGCATCGCCGAGGAACTGCGATACAGCGGTGGGTTGATCGACCAGGTCTCTATTCCTGAAAAAGATGTCAAGGGGTATAAGAGCGAGCGTGATTATAGGTTCCTAGAAGATGATGGCATCATCTATCCAGAAGCGCTTGTTGGCGAGGGAGATGTCGTCATTGGAAAAACAAGCCCTCCACGATTCTTAAGTTCTCTAGAAGAATATAATCTTACCGCAGGCACCAGACGGGAAAGTTCGGTCACCGTGAAACATGGTGAGCGCGGCATCGTTGATTTTGTCCTTATCACTGAAAACGAGGAAGGAAATAAGCTAGTACAAGCCAGATTAAGAGATGAAAGGATCCCAGAAATCGGTGATAAATTCACAAGCAGGCATGGGCAGAAAGGAGTCGTTGGATTGGTTGTACCACAGTCTGACATGCCATTTTCAGAATCAGGTATAGTCCCCGATATCATTTTCTCGCCGCACGGTATTCCTTCGCGTATGACCATTGCCCATCTTATTGAAATGGTTGCTGGAAAAGTCGGAGCGCTTGCAGGACGATATATCAATGGAACAACCTTTGATGTTGAGCCAGAAGAGAAATTGCGATCTGAACTACAGAGCCTAGGCTTTCGAGAAAATGGAATGGAGACATTCTACAATGGAACATCAGGCGAGCGCATGACCGCTACCATCTTTGTTGGAAACATGTACTATCTCAAATTAAAGCATCTGGTCGCAAATAAATTGCACTCAAGAGCGCGAGGCCCAATCCAACTGCTGACAAGACAGCCAACCGAAGGTAGAGCAAAAGAAGGTGGCCTTAGGCTTGGAGAGATGGAGAAGGATACTTTTGTTGCGCATGGTGCATCGCTGTTACTTAAAGAGCGATTCGACTCTGATAAGACAATAGTTCCTGTCTGTGAAAGCTGCGGGATCATTGCAATCGCAGATGACTACAAAAACAAAAGATATTGCCCAGTATGCGGCGAAAATGTAGCGATCAATGATGTAGAGATCAGCTATGCGTTCAAGCTGATCCTCGATGAATTCAAATCACTGGGAATCTACCCAAAACTCGAATTGGAGAACAAATACTAACATGGCAGACGAAGAAAATCTAAGCAGCGCACCAGAAGCAGCGCCAGCAGAACTTACTGAGGAAGAGCTCGAAGCAGCGCCACCAGTAAGTGCTGAAGCAGTTGCTCCAAAGCCGCAGATCGAACCTGAAGAGGTGCATGTGTTCAAGCAAGTCAAGAGTATTGTGTTCTCGATGCTTAGCCCTAAGATGATAAAAGATATGGCATCCGCTAAAATTGTGACTCCTGAACTCTATGATAAGGAAGGCTATCCAGTCGATGGCGGCCTTATGGATATTCGGATGGGCGTCATTGACCCGGGGCTTCGATGCAAAACCTGCGGCAGCAAGCTTAAGGAATGCATTGGCCACTTTGGATATATTGAACTTGCAAGGCCTGTTATCCACATCAAATTCGTCCCGATAATCATGAAGCTGCTTCGATCATCCTGCCGGGAGTGCTCACGATTAATGATAATGCCCGGTAAAGGAAAAAAACCAGTGCTTGCCGCTGCCGCAGAGATTGAAGAAGGATCCGATGAAAAAACCGCTGAGGCAAAAACCAAGGCAAAGAGCGAACCACGCTCTTCAAATAAGTGCCCGCACTGCAGCGCTCGCCAAAAGAAGATCACACTTGAAAAGCCAACCACTTTTATTGAAGAGGACAAAAGGCTAAGCCCAATTGAGATTCGAACAAGGCTTGAAAAGATAACCGATGACGATGCACGGCTTTTTGGCCTAAATCCACCGCACGCAAGACCTGAATGGATGGTTGAGACTTTGCTTCCGATCCCACCAGTAACCATGCGGCCTTCTATTACGCTTGAAAGCGGTGAGAGAAGCGAGGATGACCTAACGCACAAACTAGGCGATATTGTTAGAATTAACCAAAGATTATTTGAAAACATAAACGCGGGAGCCCCTGAAATCATCGTCGAGGATCTTTGGGACCTATTGCAATACCACATCACGACCTATTTTGACAATGAAGTCGCTCAGTTGCCTCCTGCACGGCATAGATCAGGACAGCCACTAAAAACACTCACTGAAAGGATCAAGAGCAAGGAAGGGCGAATCAGGCATAATCTTGCCGGTAAGAGAACAAACTTCTCAGCAAGAACCGTTATTTCTCCCGATCCAATGATTGAACTCAATGAAGTGGGCGTTCCTGACATAATTGCCATGAAGCTTACCGTGCCAGAAAGAGCAACGTCTTGGAATCTTGCGTATCTTAAGAAATTCGTCCAGAAAGGACCAGGAGCATATCCAGGCGCTAACTATATCATCAGGCCCGATGGCAAGAAAAAGAAGATAACCGATGAAACCAAGGAAGCATCACTTGAAGAATTGCAGCCAGGCTATACGGTGGAAAGGCATCTCATGGATGGCGATATCGCTGTGTTCAATCGGCAGCCAAGCCTGCACAGAATGTCAATGATGTGCCACCGTGTTAAAGTATTACCAGGAAGAACACTTCGGTTAAATCCTGCGATCTGCCACCCCTATAACGCTGATTTCGATGGCGATGAGATGAACCTGCATATTCCACAGACTGAAGAAGCGCGAGCTGAAGCTGAGATCTTGATGGAAGTTCAGACCCAATTGATCTCACTAAGATATGGGCTAAGCGTAATTGGCTGCGTCCAAGACGCGCTCTCTGGAAATTACATTCTAACCAAGATGATGAAGATGAAGCGAAATGACGCTGTTGATCTGCTTTCGGCCATTGGTGTTGATGATTTCTCAAGACTGCCAAGAAAAGAGATGGTCGACGGAAAGGAAGTATTTTCAGTTCTCATCCCAGAAGATTTTAGTTTCAAAGGAAAGACAAGGAGCGAGGATGATGTCATCATAGAAAATGGCAAATTGACCCAAGGCTATATGGATCGCGCTAATCTTGGAGAAGGCTCAGGATTACTTCTTAGAAATCTGCATCAAAGATATGGAAAAGATTTCGCAATTGACCTGCTTGGAAAAATGTTTAGGCTCGGAATTGAAGTTTTGCTTGAATATGGATTCACTGCTGGTATTTCAGATACCGATCTTCCAGAAAACGCACGGCAAAAAGTAAATGATGCCCTGGCACTGGGTGAGAAGAAAGTAAATGAACTCATCGCATTATACAAAGACAATAAACTCGAGACCTTTCCAGGAAAGAACCTTGAAGAAACCCTTGAGCTGCGAATCCTGGAAGTGCTAAACAAAGCAAGAAATGAGACCGGAGAGATCGTTGCGCAATTCGCAAGCCAAACGTCACATACCATGATCATGGCGAAGTCAGGCGCGAGAGGAAACCTTCTAAACTTAGCCCAGATGGCTGCATGCGTTGGCCAGCAGGCGATGAGAGGTGGTCGAATCGGCAAAGGATTCGATGGCAGAACACTTTCAGCATTCAAGAGAGGAGATCTAAGCCAAGAAGCTCGCGGATTTGTCGCCAATGGTTTCAAGACAGGACTTACTCCCGCTGAATTTTATTTTGGATCAATGACGGGACGAGACAGCCTGATGGATACTGCTCTTAGAACGCCAAAATCGGGCTATCTGTATAGAAGACTTGCGAATGCGATGCAGGATCTTAAGGTAGTTGATGATGGTACTGTTCGGGATGCGTCAAATAAGATCGTGCAATTTTCATATGGTGAAGATGGCATGGACGTCTCAAAATCAGAAAAAGGAAAGATCAATGTGAAGAGAATCGTTGAATCAATGGTATAACATGGTAAAAGAACTGCTCAAAGAATATGAAGATAAGCTGCCAAAAAGCGTACTTGAAGAAGTAGAAAAATACATGCCAAAGAACGCATCGCAGGCAAAGATAAAAAAAGTGCTTGATACTATTGTTGAGACTTATGAAGAGTCAAAAGTAGAATCAGGAGAAGCAGTTGGGCTGATCTCCGCTGAAAGTATTGGAGAGCCCGGCACGCAGATGACGCTGAACACATTCCACTTCGCGGGAGTCGCTGAGATGAACGTTACCCTGGGCTTGCCAAGGATCATTGAAATTCTCGATGGAAGAAAAGAGCTCGATACTCCGGCGATGGAGATCTATCTTAATAGCCCTTATAACAAGGGAGATGGCATCAAGGAATTCGCACTATCTCTCAAAGAAACCTTGCTTGGAGAAGTCGCTTCCGAATTCGCGATATCCCTAGTTGATGCGCAGGTCGATGTCACGCTCGATAAGGAGAAGATGAAAATGTATGGACTTACCGTCAATCAGGTCGCCCAGAAAGTTGGAAAGGCGATCAAGGGATTCCAGGTAAAGGAAAACAAGGATTCAATCACGGTCAAGAGCAAAGCAAAGGAAGAGACGCTCAATGAGATCTATAAAGTGAAAGAGAACCTCAAAGACGTGCATCTCAAAGGTGTTGAAGACATAAAGCAAGTCTTGCCAATCAAGAAAGGAGATGAGTATATCATCATAACCTCAGGATCAAATCTGGCTGAAGTTTTACAACTTGCGGGAGTTGATGCGTTTCGGACAACTACCAATGATATTCTGGAGATAGAACGAGTTTTTGGAATAGAAGCAGCTAGACAGGCAGTAATCGATGAAGTGTTCAAAGTGATTGAGAATCAAGGACTTAATGTCGATGTTCGGCATATCATGCTTGTCGCTGACACCATGTGTATTTCAGGTACGGTTAAAGGCATTACAAGGTATGGGGTTATCAGCCAAAAATCCTCAGTGCTTGCACGGGCAAGTTTTGAGACCCCAATAAAGCATATCATCGCGGCTGCTCTCACTGGCGAAGTGGATAAACTGGATTCAGTCGTTGAGAACGTCATGTTGAATCAGGCAGTTCCAGTCGGTACGGGCCTTCCGAAATTGGCGATGCGCGTCGTTTCGAAGAAATAGATTTTTCGAAGATGTGGATTTAATTTGTTGTTCATATGTGATTTAAATGCGTGAT
>CAZFPU010000150.1:0-5595 GCA_964521145.1 uncultured Methanosarcinales archaeon
TGAGCCCTTGCTTTGCCAAATAATCAAGATGATACTGCAGAGAGCCAGTTGAAAGACCGCTTTTGCGCTCAATTTCACGAAAATGGGATCCGGCATACTCTTTGACAAGATGATATATCTTTCTTCGTATATCCAGATCGAGCGCTTTCTTCTGCTTCTCGGAGAGGAATTCTGTTTCCATCGTGGCTTATTTCTTGATTACTCCAAAGAAAAAGCTCAGCAGTATCGCGAAATCAAGGATTGCGGATGCTATATCGACCCAGGGGATCTCATCGATGACTAACTCTGTTGATATCAAAAATAATTTCAATGCGAATAGCACGAAGGCAAGCCCAACCCATGCCAGTTTTGATCGCTTGGTGCGCTTATAGGCAATATAGGTGAATGTCGCAAGAGCCGCTGCAAGAATTCCTCCAAAGAATGCAAGCAATTTTTCAACTTCAAGCCCAAAAAGCTCTGGATCCTCAAAACCGCTATCATCTTGTGAGAGGGCAAAGGGGATTGTGAGTAATAGTAGTATGAATAGTACCGATGCTGTTTTCATTTTTTTGCCTCCATGCCATGCCTTCTAAAATAGCCTATCTTAGAATTCCTCCTTTATTAAAGTAATTGAAAAATAAATGTTTTACCATGGTTTGTACGTCATTTTAGGGTTTTCTTTTTAGTGCGGGTTTTTTCTCTGGAAATCTTTCAAATGGAAATAAAAAATAAAAAAGTGGGACCTCTCAATGACTGTTTGCCATCCCAAAATCGACAAGCTTGAGGTCGTCATCGAGCACAAGGCCAATGCCTGGGCAATACGTCTTTTCACTGGTCGCATTTGGCTCAAGTGGGCTTGATTCTTCTATCATGACACAATCATCGAACGTGCCAGCTTCTGTCTCGACCGTTAACCCCATCGCCTCGTGCTCTGCCCTATCCATGGCTCCTGGTGCCTGCTCCTGAAAATACGCTGACCCAAGCAGGAATCTCCCGGGCATTATGATGCCTGGCTTTGCCCCATCCTTGAACGCATGCCACGATCCATCGTGATTGATGAGTGACCCCTCTTCGTAATTATTGACATCCTCTCCAAAATAGAAGACATCATTGGTCTGCTTGCAGATCGCAAAGAAATTGCGCGAAAGCTCGACCAGCTCGTCATGTTCATAATGGCGCTCCTCGATGACCCTTGTCCTTATCGATGGCTTTCCAAGTCCCTGCACCGCAAACCGCTTCTTCTCCCTAAGGGCAGTTATGACCACCTTTTCATCCTCTGATTCCAAGATAAGCTGGTAGCCGGGCTGCAATGAAAAATACGGGTTTGCGCCGCTGTCTTTGAATGCGCAGTCCCCTATCATGAATTCGGTGGTGAACTCGTCATCTTCAGATCCCTCATCATCATGGTTATTTTGCGCGATGACTACGATGCTTCCAAAAGAGAGCAACGCAATCACGCACAGTGCTGCAATTGGTGTATAGTGTATGTGCATAGTGGTACCCCTTTGTTTAGTTAGTCGTCATCCTCGTCGTCATCTTCATCCTCGTCTTCTTCATCATCTTCCTCTTCCTCATCATCGCTCTCATATTCAACATCGAGGACTTCTCCTGTATTCATATTGATGACAACGTCTGCTTCTTCAGTATCACTGGAAAACTCAAGCTCCCACACGTCAATCCCATTATAGGTTCCAACTTCAGACCCCTCGAAAACAAAACCACGAGGTAGCCTTGCTGATGCAATCTGCTTAGCTTTCTCTTCTGGGATGCTGGTTGCGCTCTCTGCAGCTTTCAAGGCATTTGCCTTTGCATCCTTGCTCGTATCTTCTTTTTGGATCGCAAGGATCGCTCCAGTGTACGCGTGCACCCGTACTTCAGTCTCAGAAAATCCGTCTTTAAACTCTATTGCATAATAGATGTAGCCCTCATCACTCTTGCGCTGCTTTAGCTCAATTTCTGAGATCGTTCCTTTCGCATGGCTTTTTGCTATCAATTTTGCGTCTTCTTCGCCCATGATCTTTATTTGATTGTTTACTTGCTCAAAGGTTGTCGTCTTTGAGATCGCACTTGCCACATCCTCTCTATCATAGGTCGATAACGTGGCTAGGACCACAACGCTGCCAATGGCCAATACACCCAGGATCGCAAACAACAACATCAATTTCTCTCCTTTCTTATTCATGGTGATACCTCCCGAATTTTAGATTTAGGAAGGAAATTTCCTTTAAATAAGGCGTAGTTCATGCATAGAACAGTAGTACAATCATCGAACAATGAAAAGCCAGCCAGAATACACATCTTTAGGGAAAGCGCACTATAACCAAAAAATGACTCAATGAGAATGCAAAAAAAATAAAATAAAAATATTGAAGCGTATATTTACGCTTACTTTTTTTCTGGCACAATTATCCATGCGATGATGTATGCCAAAATCCCAGCGCCAAAACTCATTATTGTGAGTATTACCCACACCAAACGAACAATCGTTGGATCGATAGTGAAATACTCCGCAATGCCCGCGCATACACCCCCTAAGACCCGCTCATTGCTTCTATAGAGTCTTTTCCCCTTGAACTCGCTTTTTTTAGTATTTTTAGTATTCTTTGCCATCGTGTTTCCTCCTCGATCCTTGAATAACAGATAAAAAATGCTTCCGATGAAATTCAGAAGCAATATCGCGATGATCCACAGTATTTTCTGCCCAACTGGCCTTTTGGATGCCAGGCAGTGGATGATGCTCCAGATCCATAGGATCAGTAGTCCAATTATAAGCATGCCCACTACTATGATGAATGCCACCAATCCTAAGATGAATCCAGGCGTTATCTGCATGTCAATTATCATTTTTACCTCTTGTTTGGTACAATTTAATTATGACAACTAAATTAAAAAGCTAAGCCATTTTGCCCGCACCAATGAAAATGTTAGGGATGCGTTCGCTGAATCCATGCCGGCGGGCGGGTTCTTATTATGTCTTTATCCTAGTGCAATCAATTTTATTCGATGACTTAGGATAGTACTAGTGCACTGAGATATCCATACTATCGATGCCGACCACTTTGGGTCGGCCTAAATATCTCGCTTTTTATAGTAAATTCTTTAATAGTTAAGTCAATTTCCAGCTCACAAGTCAATAAAAGGCTTCATCTTGATCTTTAAAATATCCTCAAGCTGCAATTCATCATCGGCATTCGTCCATACAACTCTTTTGTTGTGCTTCTTGTACTCTGATAATTTGATCTGTATCTCCTCATGGTTGTGCTTTATGTGCTCGATGTAGAGTTCCAATTGCGGGATGTAAAAGGACGCCTGCATGGGAAAATTGGTCCAGGTTATCGATGAATTGTATTGGAACAATAAATTGTTATCGAATAAGAAGTTTGCAATGAGCATCTCTGCCTTGTTTTTGACATAATGCCCGGTCTTTGTCTTGTACGCACGCTCTTTTTTCTCTAAAATTTTGAGCCCTTTTTCTCGTTTTATCTCATCGAATAAGTCAAGGGTTTCTTTGTTCTCATATTGTTCCTGCAATTCAAGCACATGATCGAAGCTTGAGATCGCTTCCTTTACCATGCCAAGCAAAAATTCCATATGTCCTTTTTTGTAGAAAAGATCTGCATCATTTTTTTCTATCTCAGAGGCTTTCGTATAGCATTCCAGCGCTTTTTTGAGCAGATTCTCTTTCTCATCAATTCGTTTCATCTGCTCTATTATTTTTTCATGCTTCTCAAAGTCATGTTCTAATGTGATCTCCTTGGCGTGCTTCTCTTTTGCGTGCGTTATGAATTTTTTAGCCTTGTAGAAGCAGTTTCCTTTTCCAACTAAAGCCTTGACCTTGAGTTCAGGGGTCGCTTTTTCTATCGCCAGCGCCTTATCAAGAAATTCCAGTGCCTCCTTGAATTCGTTGAGGAAAAAATATGCTGTGCCGATATTGGTATAGACGATAAAGAGGAAATCGGCTGGTTTTTGGAATAGTTCATCGGTGATCATGTAGGGATAGAGGTCCAAAACAGCCTGATACTCATGGATGGCTGCCTTGTATTGCTTAAGATGCACCAATCGATCGGCCTCTTTCTTCATCTGCTCGGCCTTTCTAATCTCCTCGCTTTCCCGATATGAATCGAGCATTCCCTGCTCTACGATCTTTCCGGCCTTCTTCTTTCGGCGCTCTTCAATGAACTTGTTTATCGTATCGAGGACCATATTAGTGCAAGGAAAGAATTTGCTATTTAAATTTAGTTGTTGTGAGGGCTTCCATGAAAATGTTTTCCGCTTTTTTTGTTTTTTGGATCAATACATGCGAAGAGTCCATTGGTTTTTGTCCCAATGATATTTTTCACCAATTGCCAGACGCTATAAGAAAAAAGATTTTCATGGAAGCCTGCTGTGGGAGGAGTTATTTGATCTTTGCTTTGGCAAATGGCTTTTTTTCAGTGTTTTTTCCAAAAAATGGACATTAGCTTATGTTGGTCCCATTCTCTTAAAATCATGTCATGCAAATCCTTAATTATTGGTGCGAAAAGCTTCTGGTTGCCTTACACAGCCGCCATACCGAAATATTTATATAATAATTGTCACTATTTAGTGATACTACAAAATGGGCCTAAGCGACATCATAGACTCAAAGATTATGCATTACGCATGCAGGACTTTTAACGCATCCTTAGGAAACTCTATGAGAGCCAACGTGAATGCATACCTGCCCTATGAGAATTTCCTCAAGGGGACTTCGTTTCTTACCTCAAAAGATGCATTGCACATCGCGCGTGGCGACTTTCAGAGCAGATATGATGCTGTTGCGAATTCAGACCTTGCATCAAAGCTAGCTCCTGATGTGCGGATCCTATCTACGGTGTATCATGATCGAACATTTAGGGGAGAGTCTGTTCTCTATCCGTTTGAAACTGAGCTTGCTGGAAGGCAAACGATCCAAATCGAGTTTAGCCCAGGGGCCGGCACCGTGTCTGAGATCCAACAGCTTTTGGAGCATGAAAAAAGAGTCAATACCAGGCGTCTTTTTTATTTGACCAGCGTGATCACGCAGGATGGGCGAGCGCTGCCTGAGCAGCCCATGATCTATAAGGCGCAACTCGCAAAAGATCGCTACACCAATGGGATCGAACTGCATATCGTTGGTATCCCTTTGGAGAGAAGTGAACTCACAACACTAGGCACAGCCGGAGAAGTGCAAAAAACCTCCGGTGAGCGCCTTATTGCCGAATATAACCGGGCAACGTTCAATTACTGCATCGAAAAACTAGAAGACATAGGACTGCCTGCAAGAGCGCTGTGGAGCAGGCTTAACGCAAGAAGAAAATCCCAAGATAAGTTCTAGGTCATAGTATAGCTTGGCGTTTAAGCGCAAAAGCAGCAGATACCGGGAACGAGACACTCAGTTCTGCCTTCATTTCTTGTTCGTCGAATTGTTTTGTGCCAATGGCATCGTATTGCTCCAATAGCCAATAGTCCAAAATCTCATGCATATGCTCAATCGAAGATTTTCCAGGCTAAAAAATTGAAAAATACTGGCAACCTCAAACTAGGGCAAAGTATATAAAAAACCAAACAATACGTCGGGTATGCCAACCAAAGAACAAGTAGTTGAGGTCTTGAAAT